>JAICWB010000209.1 GCA_025935035.1 Terriglobales bacterium | reverse complement strand
CGTTGCCATTCGCGCTGCCCGGTTGATCGACGGTAAGAGTGACCAAGCGATCGCGAATCCAGTGGTGGTGGTCGAGGGAGACAAGATCGTCTCAGTCACTAGCGATGGAAGTGCACCGGCTGGGGTCGAAGTCATCGATCTGGGGAATGCGACGCTGCTGCCTGGATTGATCGACACGCATACCCACGTTTTGCTTCAAGGCGATGTGACTGCGGCCGATTACGACGAGCAGCTTCTGAAAGAATCGATTCCCTATCGCGCGATCCTGGCGGCGCGCAATGCGAACATCGCGTTGCAGCATGGGTTCACTACCATCCGCGATCTTGAGACGGAAGGTGCGATGTATGCCGACGTGGATGTGAAGATGGCGATCCAGCGCGGCGAAGTGCCGGGGCCACGCATGCAAGTAGCGACGCGGGCGATGACGCCAACAGGAATGTATCCGCTGCTGGGATATTCGTGGGAGCTGAAGGTGCCCACGGGCGTGCAATATGTTGACGGTGTGGATGAAGCGCGCAAAGCCGTGCGCGAGCAGGTGATGTACGGCGCGGATTGGATCAAATATTACTCAGACCGCGGATATCACTTCGAAGCTGACGGTGTACTGCATTCGCGAGTGAACTTTACTGATGAAGAGGCGAAAGCCATCGTGGATGAGGCGCATCGGCTGGGGAAGAAAGTGGCGGCGCACTGCATCGGGAGCGATGGGATCGCGGCGGCATTGCGGGCGGGCGTGGATACCGTCGAGCATGGTGACGGGCTGACCGAAGCGGAGATGGACGAGATGGCGAAGCGCGGCATCTATTGGATCCCGACCATCACCGTGGGTGTATATGTAGCACCGGGACGCGGCGGTAATTGGCCGAAGATGGCGGAGTTGCAGCGCACGAATCTTCCCATTGCAATGAAGAAGGGCGTGAAGATCGCGATGGGCACTGACGTGGGCGGATTCGATTGGCGCGCGCTAAATGAAGCGAAAGAATTCGAATACTACGTGCAGTACGGCATGACTCCGATGCAGTCGATCAAGACAGGGACCTCTGTCGCGGCGGAATTGCTGGGCTGGAGCAATCGTGTGGGCACCGTGGAAGCGGGGAAATGGGCTGACATCGTCGCCGTCGCTGGAGACCCACTGCAAGATATTTCGGAATTGGAACGCGTGAAGTGGGTGATGAAAGGTGGAGAAGTTTTTAAGAGCGACCTGCATACTCATTAGTTCAATCCTCGCGCCTGTTAACGCGCAGTTGTCTTTTCGTCACTTGTTTTTGAATGCCTGTCACAGGCCGGCTGTCCTCACGCTGACCCGCCAATCTAAGGCTTCGACCATCCGGTCGATCGTGCTTCTGTGCACGGTATGGAGTCGAGGCCATGCTCTCTGTTTCCGTTCTCTGCGTTTTCACCGCGGCCGCTCTGAACCTGTTGTTCGATCCCAGCCATGCCACTCATAGTTTAAGCGGCGCACAACCAGCGCGGCTGCTGGCAATCGTGAATTCCGCAACCAGGAAGCTGACTTTCGCCGTGGATGCGGCGCGTGAAGTGACAAAAAACAGCGAACCCGCTTTTCTTTCCGTAGAGCCGGGCCCGCTTTTGTTCCATCGTGGCGATGCGATCAAGGACATGGAAAATGCCATCAAGACGCCCACAGCTTATGGCTTCAGCCAGATCTTCGCCTACACGGTGCTGGACCAACGTGGCAGGCCGATCCATAAACGAGGCATGGTGGCGAGGGAGATGATCGTGTTCATCGGCGGGAACGTGGATGTAGGCATGAAGCCGAATGAGGTGACCTATTCTTCAGTCGGGGTGGATGACTCGGGCAGATTCGCTGACCTGCACGCATTGTTCACCGAGACGCAGCCGGAGTTGCCGGCTGATTCTGTTGTCAGATTCAAACAGATACTCAGCGTGGAGCACAACGGTGAGGAGTACACGTTGGGAAGCATCTGTATTGATAAATATGTGGATCGCGTTGACCTGCGCTTATATTCAACCGTGGACGCGAGGTGCGATTAGCGCTACTGAGCCCGCGCGGGCGTGGCCACCGTTTGTAACTCACGATGAGCTTAGAATGGCGCTATGCCTATTACTAAGCTCGATGACAAAGTCGCGCTAGTGGTGGTCGACCTACAGAAAGGCATCGTCGCGATGCCGACGGTGCATCCGGCGATGGAGATCGTGGGACGCGCGGCGAAATTAGCAGACGCGTTTCGCGCGAAGAAGCTGCCGGTGGTGCTGGTGAATGTGGCCGGCTCCGCGCCGGGGCGGACGGATGCCGGCCCGTTCAAGGGTGAACGCCCAGCGGATTGGGCCGAGTTGTTACCGGAGTTAAATGCGCAGTCAGGGGACTATCGCGTGACGAAGCGCAGGTGGGGAGCGCTTCTCGGCACTGACCTTGACGCATATCTGCGTGGGCACGGCGTGACGCAGATCTTGCTGGCGGGGATTGCGACCAGTATCGGCGTCGAATCAACTGCGCGGAGCGCGTTTGACTTGGGTTACAACGTCGCTATCGTGACAGATGCAGTGACAGACCGCAACGCAGAGGCACACAAGAACAGCATCGAGATAGTCTTTCCGCGAATGGCAGAGACGGACACGACAGCGAATGTTCTGAAGCTGTTGCTGATCCGTCCGGAGGCAGTTCCCGACGTATTGTCGCTGTGAAAAAGGGTGGCGACAGCTATAATTGCGCCACAAATGCCCCTTACATCCGGTACGAAGCTTGGGCCATACGAGATCCTTGGACAGTTGGGCGCCGGAGGCATGGGCGAGGTGTATCGCGCGCGCGATACGCGCCTCAATCGCGAAGTCGCCTTGAAGGTCCTGCCGGCGAATTTCTCTTCGGACGAAAAATTGCGTGAGCGTTTTGACCGCGAGGCCCGCGCCATCTCTTCGTTGAACCATCCCAATATTTGCACGCTGCATGATGTGGGCCGCGACAGTGGCATCGACTATCTAGTGCTGGAGTACATCGAAGGCGAATCGCTGGCGCACAAGTTGGAGCGCGGACCACTGCCGTTAGAACAAGTCTTGTCTTACGGCTCGCAGATCGCGGAAGCGTTGGAGCGCGCGCACAGACAGGGTGTAGTGCATCGTGACTTGAAGCCGGGCAACATCATGGTGACCAAGACCGGCGTGAAGCTGCTGGATTTCGGCCTGGCGAAACCGATGGCGGGCGCTTCGATGGCTGTGTCGGCGCTGGGTTCGATGACGATGTCGCAGGAAAAACCGCTCACCGCGGAAGGCACGATCGTGGGCACATATCAATATATGGCGCCCGAGCAGCTGGATGGGCGTGAGGCTGACGCCCGGTCTGACATCTTTGCACTCGGGTGCGTGCTGTATGAGATGGCGGCGGGAAAACGTCCGTTTGATGGCAGGACGCAGGCCAGCATCGTGGCGGCAATCCTGGCGAAAGAGCCTCCGCCGATCAGCGAACTTGTCCCCATCACGCCGCCTGCATTCGAGCGACTGGTGAAGTCTTGCATGGCAAAAGACCCTGATGAACGCTGGCAGACGGCACACGACGTGAAGCTACAGTTGAAGTGGATCGCCGAAGGCGGTTCTGCGGCGGGCATGGCTGCGCCGATAGTGGCGCATCGCAAGCATCGGGAGTGGGCGGCGTGGACCGCGGCGGGCGCTTGTTTGGTGCTTGCAGTTGCGGGACTCGGTGCATATTGGGCCGCTGCGTCAAGGCCGCAGCGAGTGACGATCAGCTCCCTTCTATTGCCGGACAAGGCGCAGTTCACTTTGATGGGGCGCAATGGACCGCCCGCAATCTCAGCCGACGGCACTAAAATCGCCTTTGCCGCTACGCGGGACAATCAACACCTTATTTGGGTACGAGACCTCAGCCAGAAAGATGCGAAGCCGATCAGCGGCACGGAGGGAGGCTATGCGCCGTTCTGGTCGCCAGAGGGTCGTTACCTGGCGTTCTTCGCGAATGGAAAGCTGAAACGAGTTGACATTGCCGGTGGCGCACCGGAAGTGATCTGCGACGCGGACGATGCCCGTGGCGGCTCATGGGGAAGTAAAGACATCATCGTTTTTGCGCCCAACCGTTTTAGCAACCTCTTGATGGTGCCTGCTTCCGGGGGAAGACCCGAACCTGTCACCGAGCTGGGTGAGGCCTTGAGTAATCGATGGCCCCATTTCTTGCCGGATGGTGAACACTTCATGTTCGTGGAATCACCTACGGGTTCAGCTTCGGTGGATAACAAGTTAGAGATGGCATCCATCAAGGACAAGAAAGTGAAGGTGGTGCTCGAGGCGACCTACAACTTCGATGTCGCTGACGGGAAGATCTTCTTCATGCGAGATGGAGTGCTCAACGCCCAATCTTTTGACGCGTCAAAAGGCGAGGTGAGGGGCGCTGTGACTCCCATTGCGAGCGACGTACAGTCAGACTCGCTCTACAGCGATGCGCTGTTCTCCGTCTCTGCGGCCGGTACGTTGGTGTATGCACCGGGTTCGGTCTCAAATCTTGCCGAGCTCGCATGGTTTGACAATCACGGTAAATCCTTGGGATCGCTCGGCCAGCCGAATCTATACATCGAGGTAGCTCTTTCCGCGGACGAAAGCAAAGTGGCGGCGATTGAGTTCACTAAGTCATCCAGTATCGATGTTTGGATCTACGAATTAGCGCGCGGTGTGCATTCGCGTTTTACAACCACAGGAGTGAATCGATATCCGTTATGGGCGCCGGATGGCTCCGCGATCATTTACGGATCCAGCAAGGGCGGCCAAAAGCTTAGCCTCTACCGCAAGCAGGTGCTGAATGATTCTGCTCCGGAACTTCTGGCAAGCGACCCGGAGGGACTCGTTCCAACGGACTGGTCAGCCGACGGTCGCAATGTGGCCGTTGTGACTAATACAAGAGACACGAAGAACGACGTAAGCATATTCTCTCTGGCAGACAAGAAGATGACACCGTTCCTGAATACGCCGTTCAATGAGTTGTCAGCGCGTTTCTCGCCGGACGGCCGGTGGCTCGCATTCGCCTCAGACGAATCAGGTCATTACGAGGTGTACGTGACACCTTTCCCCGGTGGTGGACGTAAATTTCAGGTCTCCACAGCGGGCGGCAATCAGCCATTGTGGGGCCGCGACGGTAAAGAACTTTATTACTTTGCGGCAGACAACATGATCACCTCGGTCACGTTCTCAGCCGCGGCCGAGCCTAAGTTCGGGATCCCCGTCACTTTGTTTCGCGCGCATCCACGAAACTTTGATGCCGTCTACCAGATCTCGAAAGATGGACGCTT
>JAICWB010000286.1 GCA_025935035.1 Terriglobales bacterium | reverse complement strand
CTTCAACTTGCCGCGCAAGTTGAATGTGGACACGTCCGCGCTGGAGAGTGACTTTTACCGGCTGTCGCGTGAATTGCATCCGGACCGTTTCGCGCGTGCGCCGAAGGCAGAGCAGGAAGCGGCGCTGGAGAAATCGTCGCAGCTGAACGATGCGTATCGCACGTTGAAAGACCCGATCGCGCGCACGCAGTACTTGCTAGAACTGGAAGGCGTGAAGTTGGAAGAGCAGTCTGCCGCAGCAACACAGACGGCGCGCACCAGTGGCGAAGAGAAGAAGCAGGTCCTGCCGCCGGAGTTGCTCGAGGAAGTGTTCGAGTTGAACATGCAGTTGCAGGAACTGAAGATGGGGCGCGATCCCGAGACCATCGAAAATCTGAACATTGCGCGCATACGCTTTGAGGCAATGTTGGATGTGCTGCTGAATGAATTGAAATCGCTGTGGAACCACTGGGACGCGGTGGTGGAGAAGACTTCATCTGAAGATGCCGGACGAGTAGTCATCCGAGACAAGATGGTGGCACTTCTGAACCGGCGGTCGTATATACGGAATCTGGTTCGCGATGTGAACGCTGCGCTGGCAGAAGCATGAACACTGACGTGATCCTCAAACGCTTTGAGACCCCAGACGAAGTGCGCAATTTCGATAAAGGTAAGTTCGAGCTTGTGAACGTGGGCGGCATGACCATCGGCCGCGCTTCGTACGCTCCCGGCTGGAAGTGGTCAGAGCACGTAGGCAAGCAGGCTGGCGCGAAGATCTGCATGGTGGAACATGTGGGCATGGTCGTATCCGGACGGGCCACCGCCGCAATGCAAGATGGCAAAGTGATTGAGATGAAGTCAGGCGATGTCTTCTACATTCCGCCCGGGCATGACAGTTGGGTAGTCGGCGATGAACCTTACGTCTCGCTGCACTTCACGGGCGCGAGTGACTACGCGGCGGCAAAGAAATAATGGCTAACGGAATCCAGATCGAATCGAACAAAGTCGAGCGCGTGGTCGGCATCGACCTTGGCACCACGAATTCGCTGGTCGCTTTCATGGAAGGCGACATGCCGGTGATCATCCCCGGCGAGGACGGCGACAAGCTGGTGCCGTCGGTGGTGGCTATGCCGCCCAAGGGTGACGCGGTCATCGGCAATGCCGCGCGCAAAAACCTTATCGAGACACCCGAGCGCGCGATCTATTCCGTAAAGCGCCTGATGGGACGTGGCGCGGCGGATGTGCAGGAAGAATTGAAGCTGTTCCCTTTCCGCTTGGCTGATTCGTCCGCGGGCGCGCTGAAAGTACAGCTTGGCGATAAGGCTTACACACCGCCGGAGGTTTCCGCACTCATTCTGCGACAGCTCAAACGCAACGCTGAGCGCTACTTCGGCGAGCCAGTCACCAAAGCGGTGATCACCGTTCCCGCATATTTCAACGACGCGCAACGCCAAGCCACCAAAGACGCGGGACGCATCGCCGGACTGGATGTTTTGCGTCTGGTCAATGAACCCACCGCCGCTTCGCTCGCTTACGGGCTCGACAAGAAGCGCAATGGCATCGTCGCGGTCTATGACCTCGGCGGCGGCACGTTCGATATCTCCATCCTCAAATTGCACGACGGTATCTTTGAGGTCATCGCCACGAACGGAGACACGCATCTCGGCGGCGATGATATTGATAACCTGCTCATCACCATCGCGCTGGACGACATCGCAGGGGACATGAAGCTTGATCTACGCCGGAATGGCGAGGCGGTGCAAGCCATCCGCAAAGCCGTGATTGATGCGAAGATCGCGCTGTCGTCCGCACCGAAGACGACGATCGAGGTCAATCTTTCCGGCGGGAAGCACTACGAGCGTGAGATAACGCGCGAACAGTTCGAACAACTGATCGCGCCGGTCATCCAGCGGACTGTCGCTCCCTGCAAGCAGGCACTGGCGGATGCGAAGCTTACGCCGGAACAAATCGATGAAGTCGTGCTCGTCGGCGGTTCAACCCGCATCCCGCGGGTGCGCGCGTTGGTGCAGGAACTGTTTAAGCGCGTACCGCATACCGAGTTGAACCCGGATGAAGTCGTCGCGCTGGGCGCGGCGGTGCAGGCCAATATTCTGTCCGGCGGCTCCAACGCCACCAAAGACATGTTGCTGCTGGATGTGACCCCGCTTTCGCTCGGCATCGAAGCTCTCGGCGGCGTGGTGGCGAAGATCATCCATCGCAACTCTACGATTCCGGCGTCGGCAACTGAGCACTTCACGACGGGTGTCGAGGGGCAGACGAACGTCGCCATCCACGTGTTGCAGGGCGAGCGCGAACTCGCCAGCGATTGCCGCTCGCTGGCGCGCTTTGACCTGAAAAACATTCCTCCTATGGCCGCAGGATTGCCGCGCATCGAAGTGCGCTTCCTCATCGACGCCAACGGCATCCTCAACGTCTCTGCCCGCGAACAGCGCAGCGGACGCGAAGCCGAGATCGAAGTGAAACCGACTTACGGACTCACCGACGAGCAAGTGGAATCGATGATCCTCGATTCGTTCGACAACGCCGAGGAAGATTTCCGCAAGCGTCAGGTGATCGAGGCGCGCAATGAAGCTGAGAACATCATGGCCGCGCTGGAGAAAGGCAAGAGGTCCCCGGCATGGAAGCAGCTTTCCGATGGAGAGCGCAAAGAGATCGACCGCCTCGAGCGTCACCTGTCAGAAGTGAAATGCCCGCGCGACGCGGACTATCACGTCATCAAAAAGGCCACGGAAGACCTGGACAAAGCGACCGCTCGCCTGGCTGAACTGATGATGGACACAGCCGTGAGCAGCGCACTGCATGGTAAGACCATGTCAGACGCGGGCGAAGAATTGGGCGAAGGACCGGACGCGCCGCATCCAATAGCGCCGGCGGAAATTAAGAGCTGATGGATCTCAAGTTTGTCATTCCGAGCGTAGCGAGGAACCTGCTTTTGGTTTTTTCGTGCAACGTGCAACTTGAAACGTGTAACTACCTATGAGCAAAACTGAGACTGAGACAAAGAAATACGACCCCGCAAATCCCGAACCACTGGCGGAAGGAATGGTCCGCGTGGTGTTCATGCCCGAAGGCCGGTTCGCTGACTTTGAAAAAGGCAAGCTGCCTTACGCCCACCACGGCAAGCCTGAGTCGATACTCGACGTAGCGGAAAACTTTGACATTTTCCTTGACCACGCCTGCGGCGGCAACTGCGCCTGCACCACCTGCCACGTTGTCGTAAGGCAAGGTGCGGAACTGATGAATGAGATGAATGACGACGAAGCCGACCGCATTGAGACGGCTGCCGATCTCCAACTGGCATCGCGCCTGGGATGTATGGCTGTCGTCGAAAAGCCCGGCACAGTGGTCGTCGAGATCCCATCCTGGAACCGGAATTATGTTTCAGAAGGACACGCGCCGAAGAAGGAGTAG
>JAICWB010000077.1 GCA_025935035.1 Terriglobales bacterium | reverse complement strand
TGGTTGACGCCAAAGCGGAAAGGCTGCTGAAGAAGTATGGATTGAGCGTGCAGGATACGTTTCGTGCGGCGGATGAGCTGCAGCGGCGGATTGCCGCGGTAAGTCTGCCGACGGGCGTGAGCTCAGAGTTTGCAAAGACGCACGCAGAAACGCAGAAGCGGCTGGAGGCATTGGCAGCAGAGCTGAAAAGATTGGATCCTACGCTGGAAGATGCGGCCAAGCGCGCAGCTTCAAAGATGATGTACCAAGTATCGCGACTCAAGACTCGTGCGGGAAATGCTGAAACGCGAAAGAATAGTGAAGTGTCGCAACACTCGAAATTTCTTTCTGATGAGTTGTTTCCGCATGGTGATCTGCAGGAACGAAAGATCGCTGGCATCTCATCCGTCGGGCGGCAAGGGCTCGGGTGGTTGCGCGAATTGTATGACGCGATCGACCTCACCTGCGCCGGGCACCAGGTGCTCTACCTCTAGGCAGGGAGTATGATGAAAGGCATGGCGAAGGGGCAACAGCCGTTCGAGGTAGGATGTCCGTGCTGCGGGGCGCTGATCAAAGTGGACCCCGAGTCGAAAGCGGTCATCGCGCACACTCCGCCGGCGCGTCCTAAGACTTTCAATGATTTTGAAGAGGCCGCGCGGGCGATGAAAGACCAGGACAGCCGCCGCGAATCGCTCTTCGCCCAATCTGTGGCGAATGAGAAGAACAAGGCGGCGCTGCTGGAAAAGAAATTCCAGGAAGCGGTGAAGAAGGCCAAAGAGACGCCTGACACGGGCAAGCCTATCCGGGATTTCGACCTCGACTAAGCGATGACGCGACCGTTATTCCTCGGACATCGCGGCACGCGCACTTACGCCCCAGAAAATACTTTCGACGCCTTCAACCTGTGCCTGGAGCATGGATGTGATGGATTTGAGTTCGATGTTCGGCGTACCAAAGACGGAGTGGCCGTCGTCAATCACGACGCGCATTTTTACAAGCTCAAAGTAGATGAATGCACTTTCGAGCAGTTAAAGGTTGCGCATGAATTGCCTACGTTAGAGGAGACGGTGCGTGCGTACGCCGGGCGGTGCTACATCAACATTGAGTTGAAAGAGACCAGGCTCGAGCAGGACACCTTGCGGGTAGTGAGGGCTGCGCCGCCGCAGCATGGCGTGATGGTGTCGTCATTCTTGCCGGAAGTCATCGAGGAGTTGGCCAAACTACGGGGTGAGACGGATGTTCCGCTGGGGTACATCTGCCGAAACCTGAAGCTGCTGAATAAATGGAAAGAATTGCCCATCTCCCATGCCATCGTCAATCACGCAATCTACTCTAAGCAGTTGCAAGGCGAGCTGAAACAAGCCGGGGTCAAACTTTTTGTATGGACGGTGAATGATCCGGCGGAGATCCGCCGGTTTGTTGAGCTCGGCGTGGATGGAATCGTTTCCGACGACAGCAAGTTGAGCGTGCTGGTCAAGACAACGTAATGCCGCTCGGCTTGATCAGGAAAGCATCTTTCTCCGCAACGAAATCTTCTATCCTTTTCTCGATCTCGAGATCTGACCAGCTTAATGCGCGACCCATCTGTTGAGCCGCGTCACGCGTATCGCTTTCACACCATGTTGCGGACAATGCGACTGGTAACCGCCGCAATAGGACATCCCCGAGTGTGACGGCGAATTCGTGCTGGACGGCATGGACTGCGCGGGTGAGTTCGAATCGTAGAGGGGCGCCGGCGGACGAGAATGGCTGTTGTGGCACCAGTGCCGCGGGCGGCTCGCCGCTTGAGAAGAGGCCAATCTTTTTGGCGCATTCGCGGGCCAGGCTGGTGGCTGTCGTAAGCTTGCCGCCGATGACCGAAATGAGGCCGCACGCGCCTTCGTCGGAATGGTCATGCAGAAAATGTTTGCGTGTGGTGGCATTGGCGTTGGAATTGCCGACGTAGGGAAGCGGGCGGATTCCTGCGTAGGTGGCGATGACGTCGTCGGCTCTGAGGCCTGAGTGCGGAAAGATGCGAAGGAATGACCGCATCAAGTAGTCGATTTCTCGTGAGCTTGGCGCGGTTCGAGCCGGATCGGCGTTGTCGGCGACTTCAGTCGTGCCGACTAGCGTCTGGCCGTTCCAGGGAATGACGAAGAAGGGACGGCCATCAATGGCCTCGGTGTAAACCGCGGATCCTGGCGCGCCTGAAAATCGCGGGAGGATTATGTGTGAACCGCGCACGCCGCCGATCATGCGCTGCGTAGAGATGTTCGAGGCGGCGGTGACACGGTCCGCCCACGGGCCGGTGGCGTTGATGATCCACGTGGCGGAGAAGCGCGATTCCTCGCCAGTGAGAAGATCGCGTGTGCGAACGCCGGTGGCGCGTGCGTTAGAGACTTCTACGCTCAACACTTCGATGTGATTGCGCACAATGGCGCAGGCTGCGGCGGCTTCTATGATCCAGTCGGCGATGAGTCGTTCAGGGAATTCGCATTGCGCGTCTTCGTAGTCGAGAAGCATCCAGCGCTGGCCGGAATCAAGAGAGCGTTCGAGGGTGGCTATGTCTTCTTTTGCGGCTGCGGGGTCGGGACGGCGGCCGGATATCGCGCGATAGATAGCTAAACCTGTGCGGAGTGCAAGCGGGCTTCGCAGACTAAAAGGGTTGTTGTGCCGCGGGATGGCGAGTGTGAAGCGTAGGGGTTGGACGAGGCTCGGCTTCGTGCGCAGCAGTAGTTCGCGTTCGCGCAGCGATTCGCGGACTAACGCTAATTCGCCATGTTCGAGATAGCGAAGTCCGCCGTGGATGATGCGGGTGGCGCGGCTGGATGTGCCGCTGCCGAAATCCTGCTGTTCGAGAAGCAAGACCCGCTTGCCGCCGTATGCGCACTCACGCGCGATGGCGGCGCCGTTGATCCCGCCGCCGATGATGATGACGTCATAGGGGTGAGACGGGATGGGCGGGCGCGGACGCATGCTTGGGCGAAGGTAACACGATTCGTGATTGCCAAGATTGGTGATTGCCAGGATTCGATGCGAAACAAAAAAGCGGCGGCAAGATGCCGCCGCCACAGCCGGCGAGACGCCGGCGCTACTTATGTTCTAACGAAATTCAAAAATTTCTTGCGTGGGTCGGCGTCGAAGCCGGGGAAGACTTTCGCCAGCTCGTGGTTGCCCATGTGGTTGTAGAGGCCTTCGCTGAGCACCGTGCGGAAATCGGTGGTGACTTCGAGATCGCGGCCTTCATAAAGGTGGCGTTGATCTAAGCCGGGCCAGCGTCCGTAGACTTTGCCGCCTTTCACCGGGCCTCCAAGAACGAACATGACGTTGGCGTGTCCGTGGTCGGTGCCGCGGGTACCGTTCTCTTTAGCGGTGCGCCCGAACTCTGACATAGTTACCAGTACGGTGTCAGTGCCGAGGTCGCCGATGTCTGTCCAGAAAGCGGCGATGGCTTGCGAGAATTCGCGAGTGATGTTGGCGATCTGGCCTTGCGTGTTGCCTTCGTTTACGTGATGGTCCCATCCGCCGATGTCAGCAAATGCCACTTCAACGCCGAGATCGGCTTTGAGAAGTTGCGCGACTTGCTTGAGGCTGTCACCAAAGCGCCCGCGCGGATAGTTCGCGCCATTCACCGGAGTGTATTTCGAAGGGTCAGCGGCCTTGAGCATCTTCACCGCGTCAAAAGTCTCTTTGCCGGTGCCGTGAAGGACAGTGTCCACCGAGCCTGCGTACATCGATTCAAAACTGTTGCTTAGTCCGGCGGCCATCGGATTGCGTGCGTTCCCGACCCCAAAGTCATTGATGTTACTGACTGCGACTGCGGGAAAGGTGCCAGATAGCGCGCGCGGCAAACTGGTGCCAAGGGCAACGGCGCGGAAGGGCGAATCTTTTTCGTCCTTGCTATGCTCGCAGGCCATAGCGCGATTGAGCCAGCCGTCATCAGTGGATTTCACCCCCGGCGTGCCGGATTCCATGTAATCTTGCGCGTCAAAGTGCGAACGCGTTTCGTCGGGCGAGCCGGAGGCGTGGACAATGGCAAGCTGCTTGGTGTCCCACAGCGGCTTGAACGCGGCCATGGAAGGATGCAGGCCGAAGTAGCCGTCAAGGTCAATGACCGCATTCTGCGGAATGTTGATGGTGGGGCGGAGCTGGTAGTACATAGGATCACCGTGCGGTATGACGATATTCAATCCGTCAGCGGCGCCACGTTGAAAGAGCACCACCATCCGCTTTTTGCCGCCTTCAGTGAGGTCAGCATAAGCAGCGCGCGTGAGGAAGCTGGGAATCACAGCCGTGCCGACGACGGCCAGGGCGCTATTCTTCATGAAGACGCGACGAGTGATTTTGGAGTTAAACATGGGTCATCTCCTTTGGAATTCCGGTGAGCCGAGCATGAGGCCGGCGATCACGCTTAGGTCGGCATCGCGCAGGCGTGGATTGTCATTCATGGCGACGCCGCGCGGATTGAGCTGCGGATCGTTGAGTTGTTTAATGATCGTGTCATGTGTCTGCTGCGAGATGTCGCCATCGAGCAATGTGCGGGAGACTGCGGCGACGGCGCTGTCTGCGTCGGCAGGCGGAGCAGCGGTGTTCGGGCCGAGCAATGATTCCTTGTCGAGGCCGAGACCCCGCATCTTGCCGCTAGCCAGGGCAAGACCAAAGTTCATGCGGTTGAGCAGGGCAGCCGAGTTCACCCAAACGTCCGCGGTCATCTTGTATCCGGTGGGCGGCTGCATCGCATAAAGCGGCATACCCATCTTTTGCAGTTGCTGCGCGAGCGGTTGGGCGTTCTGGACATCGGTTCCAGTCACGCGAACGGCGGAGACGACGAACTCAAGCGGCGTCTTCACTTTTGCGCGGTAGGCTTCCGGCGCCCAGAATTCCTGGGAGTGGAACATGGTGCGCAGAACTTCTTTGATATCGCCGTCGGTCTTCAAGAAAGTGGTCGCCATAGAATCGACGAGCGACGGTGGGGGATCATCTGCAACAAAGCGCATGGCAAGCTTTTTGGAGATGAAGTGAGCTGTGGCGGGGCTGCTGGCCAGCATGTCAAGGACTTTCTTGCCTTCGCCCATTCCGCCTTCTTTGATCTTCTTGCCCAAGACTTTTTTGTCGCCGGGCTCATGGAGGCGTTCGTCGAACTGGAAGTTGCCGCCTTGCTGCGGCTGTTTCACGGTCCAGCCGGTGAAGACCTTGGCGACTTCAGTGACGTCGGCTTGTGTGTAGCCGCCGTCGACGCCCAGAGTCTGGAGTTCCATCAGCTCGCGCGCGTAGTTCTCATTGAGTCCGCGTTTCTGCTTTTGCTTATCTGGCTGCTTATTGTTCTGTGGACGCGGATTATCACCGAACGTTCGGCCGAAGAAGCCGCGGTTCTGGCGGCGCTGCGGTCTGTTGCGATTGAGACCGAGTGCTGCATCAGAATGCGGTCCGATGCTCTGGAAATTATCGAGATAGACCATCATCGCAGGATCAGTCGCGGTGGCCATCAGGATGTCTTTGAACTTACCGAGCACGTGCGGGCGGATGGCGTCACGCTCGTAGCTCGTCGTGAGAAATCGATCGGCGTTCTTCTGCACGTACACGTTGAAGTGGTTGAACCAAAAGTCTGTCATCACTTCTTCGAGTTGGCGTTCGCTGTAGATGGCGCGGATCAATTTGCCTTGTACCAGTTCATTGATGATGACAGATTGCGGATTCGCCATGGCTTGGAGTTGCTCACGCTGTTCGGGAGACATGCCGTCCATCAACTTCTGGCGAGATTCCTGCCCCATCGATTGCACCATGGTGCGGCGATCTTCCGGCGACATGCGGACGATGGCGTTGAAGCGATCGTTCGGAGACTTATCGGCGAGTGCGTCCGCGTCGAGTTCGGCGTACATGCGTTCTTCCTGCTGCGCGGAGCGCTGCTGGCGCTGCTCAGGAGTGAGGTTGGCGTCGTTTTGCCCCGCATCGTCAATGTTGGCGTTGTTATCGCCGGCTTCGGCTTTTTTCTGCTGCTTCTGCTTGTAGGCGTCGATTCGTGCCTGGTAAATTGCGCGCTCAGCGGGATCCGATGGCATCCGGCTGCGTCCGTCTGCAACGGCTTTGATCAATTGCGGCGGAGGAAACTCCTGCACAAGCGAACGAGCGTCCATGTTCAACGTGCGGAAATTCTGCAGGCGAGCCTGCAACGCAGAGTCATCGATTTTCTGAGGATTCAGTTGCAGGTCGATCCATTTGTCCACACCCATGGCTGTGACCTTTTCAACGTCGCCGGGACGCGGACCGAAAGTCAGGCGATTTAGTGCGTGCAGGGCGCGCTTGGATTCGTCCATCTGCGCGATGGCTGCTTTTTTAGGTTTTGAGGCAGCGACGACTGCGATTGAACCGCAGGCAGCAACAAGAGCCAACGTGGCAATGAGCTTCTTCCGCCGAGAAAGCTTTTGCATTTTCACTCCAGAAAAGTGGCGCCAGGTCTTCGTATGGCAACTCCGGACGCCTTCTCTTACTTAACCCCCTTGCGAGGAAAAGTTGCAGCTACTCTGTTTAAAAGTGCGAGCGTAGTTCCGCGAAACCTTTAACAATCAATAACTTCTGCGCGGGCGAGGGCGCCGGCACAAGTTCTTCATGTTCGAGCACCCAGGTCTGGTCATGTGGGACGAACACCGCGTGGAGGCCCGCAGCAAGCGCGGGATTGATATCTGAACGCGGGCTGTTGCCGATCATCCAAGTGACTTCAGGCAGCAACGCATATTTGTCAACGATCTGGCGATAGGCGGCGGGGTTCTTTTCTGCCACGATCTCGACCGCCACAAAGAATTCTTTAAGGCCGGAGCCTTCGATCTTTGCGGATTGCTCCGTCAAGCTGCCTTTGGTCATAAGAATAAGGTGATGGCGTTCGGCGAGATACGCGAGTGTTTCGGGAACGTCTGTAATGATCTCGAGCGGGTGGTCGGCGATCTGGTGTGCGAAGCCGCGAATAGTCTCATGCAGCGCGGGCGTGATGGGCTCGACAGAAAGCTTCTCAAACGTGCGCACGAGCGAATGGGCAAAGCTGTGAAGCCCGTATCCGTGGGAGAGGATGGATTCGCGTTCGGTGTGATTGATGACTTCGCGCACCTGCTCGAGCGACATCTCTTTGTGGTTCAGGAACGAGATGAACTGGGCGATGGCGCGCTCGAAGTAGATATTGTTCTCACAGAGCGTGTCATCAAGATCGATGAGCAGCGATTGCGGTACGCCGCCCGTTGCTGTGGAAGAAATCTTGGTCTCGGGGTATGCGTTCATTTTCAGAGCAGTGTGGGAATTCGAGTCCATCATATCGCTAAGATCGTGGCGCAGAAATAGCGAAATTGAGCTAGCGAATCAGGTGCGGCATTCTGGTAAACTTGCTCGCTGCAGGAGAGAGCAATGTCACAAGAAAGACGAAAGTTCGAGCGCGTAGCCATTCCCGCATCCTCAAAAGCGTTCGTCGCTGACAAAAACGGCAAGCGCATTGGTCCGCTGAGCGTGCTGGGCCGCGGTGGCTTCCAAGTCGAGACCACCGACAGGTACAAAGCGGGCGAAGCCTACAACTTTGAGATCGTGGATGAGAGTGAAGGCATCCGCCGCGAGGTGTGGGCCATTCCGCGCATGGTCACACCGAGCGCAATAGGTTTTGAGTTCGAGAACCTGGAAGCGGACGCTGCTGTGGAAGTGGGCGTCATCATCGGCAAGTACTACTCAGCCGCGCAGGGCCACGACTAACCTTTAGACGAATTCCACTTTCGTCTCATAGGGAATGATGCCGGCACGGTGTCCCATATCGAGCAAGCGGCGTACGGCTTCTTTGCCGTCTTCCCCGTAATCGACCGTACGTTCGTTCACGTACATTCCTACAAACTGGTTTGCGGTGCTGCGGTCGAGGTCGCGGGCGAACTGCATCGCATATTCGAGCGCTTCATCACGATGCTCGAGCGCATACTCGATGCTCTCTTTGAGAGCTGCGGTGACCGAACGCATGAGTCCAGGGCCGAGGTCGCGGCGGATGGCGTTGCCGCCTAGCGGGAGCGGAAGGCCAGTGGTATCGCGCCACCACTTGCCGCAGTCGAGGATCCTTTGCAATCCGGCTTTGCCGTAGGATAGCTGGCCTTCGTGGATGATGAGTCCAGCTTCGTATTTGCCTTCAAGGACCTGCGGGATGATCTGGTCGAACGGCACGACTTCCGTTTGCACATTCGGCGCCCAGAGTTTCAGCGCGAGGTAGGCGGTGGTCAGCTTGCCGGGTACGGCGATGACTTTGTTCTTCACCTCATTCAAGGTAAGAGCACGGGGCGAGACGATCATGGGACCGTAGCCTTCGCCTACGCTGCCTCCGCAAGACATCAGCGCGTAGGTTTTCTGAATGTACGGGTAGGCGTGGAAGGAGATGGCGCTCACGTCATACTTGCCATTGCCTTCCATGGCTTCTTGATTCAAGGTCTGGATATCGCAGAGCTTGTGGGTGAAGCGGAGGCCTGGAGTGCGCACTTTGTTGGTGGCAAGGCCATAGAACATGAACGCGTCGTCAGAATCAGGACTGTGGGCGACTGTGATCTCTCTTACTTCAGGCATAACAGATGTGGGCATGAATGGATGATTGCTTTCATTTCGATAAAAATGGGGTTTAGGCGTTGCGGCGGTCCCACAGCGACGCTGCGCTGATTGCGATCGCGATCTTGAGAACCTCACCCGGGAGGAAGGGCAGCACTGCGAGAGTGGCAGCTTGAGCCATGGTGGTATGCGTGGCCACTGTGAACCATGATGCGCCGAAGGCGAACAAGATGACTTCGGCCGCCAGCGCTCCCACGGTCAGAGCAAGAATGTTTTTCTTTTGCGCGAAATAGCCGGCGATGAATGCGGCGAAGGGCGTTGCCATGAGGAAGCCGCCGGTGGGACCGGCTAATTGTGCGAAGCCGCCCGGGCCGGCGGGGCTAAAGACGGGCAATCCGCTCAGACCTTCACAGAGATAAAGAACCATCGATGCGGCGGCGCGGCGTGGTCCCAAGAAAAATGCGATGAGCAACATGGCCAGCGGCTGCATGGTGAATGGCACTGAATCGAATGGGATAGGGAACGCGATGTGCGCGGAGAGAGCCATTAAGACACTGGCGCCGACGATGAGGCCGGCGTCTTTCGCCATGCTTAGCTGGCGGGAATGGATAGCGGCTTCTAAACGCTGTGTCTGCTCGGCTTGTTCGATGCGCATCTTAAATCTCCTCTTGGTTATTGTCGTCACTCCCGCGAGGCGGGAATAAGCCGGTGTCCGTTGGTTTGTCCTGGTCTGCCATCCCTTTACGCACTCGACGGTACACCGCGACTGCGACCCAGAGCACCGCCAAGACTGACAACACCAGCAAAATGTATAAGACGACAATGGTCATTTGCTAAGCCCATGCCAGGCGCAAGGTCAAACTCGGATCGCCGATCTTCTTCCGCTGGGGGGCGCAAATTTCCCAACAATTGTCTGTCAAGGATAACAGACGCGCCTTACACTCCGACAGGAAATGGCTTGTGCTCTTCTGCCGGCGCGTTGCCGCGCAGAGATAAGCGCTCGAAGCGGCCCTGAAGCAGGGACATGAGCCCGGTGTACCAGTATCCGAGAACGAAAAGCAGGAGAAACGGCACGGTGATGTAGTTCTGGTTGTTGATGGCGTATACGACAGTGAATGCGAAGTACGTGCCGATTGCAAGTTCGATCCAGGGAATGATTCCGAGGCGCTTGCGGTATTTTTTTGCGGCCACGGATTTGTCTGACTTCTTCTCGACGCGATATTTCGGCGTGCGCTTGAACGAAGACTTGATGCCGAGCAGCGCTTCGCCCACCGCCTTGGTATTCGTTACGGTGAGCCCGATGCCGAGGGACATCAGGAACGGAAGATAGAGAAAAGTCTTTAGCCAGGAGCGCGGGTAGAGTTCTTTTTGCGAGACGAGATAGAACGATGACACCGAGAATGTGGACGCCATGAAGAGCGGAAGATCGATGAGCAGCATCTGGAACCAGCCCTGGTAGAAGCGGATGACCATGGCGGGCAACAGCAAGACTGATAGCACGATCATCAGCGGATAGCTGAGGTTCGCTGTGAGGTGGTACCAAGCTTCTGTCTTGATGCGGCGCGGGACATCTGCCCGAAAGATCTTTCCCATTGACTTTAACGAGACTTGGATCAAGCCCTTGGCCCAGCGCGCCTGTTGCGTCTTGAACGCTGTCATCTCGATGGGAAGCTCAGCGGGACACTCAACGTCTTGCAGGTATTTGAACTTCCATCCGGCCAGTTGTGAACGGTAAGACAAGTCGGTGTCTTCGGTGAGCGTGTCAGGTTCCCATCCACCGGCGTCGATGATGGCCTGACGTCGCCACATGCCGGCCGTGCCGTTGAAATTGAAGAAGACTCCGGCGCGCGAGCGTCCGCCGTGTTCGAGAATGAAGTGTCCGTCGAGCAGGATGGCCTCGACGTTCGTGAGGAACGAATAGTCGCGGTTGATGTGCGTCCAGCGGGTCTGCACCATGCCTACCCCGGAATCGGTGAAGTGATGGACGACCTTCATCAGCCAGTCTTCGGGCGGAACGAAGTCGGCGTCAAAGATGGCGAGAAGCTCGCTGGAATCCTTGGCCATGCCTTCTTTGAGCGCGCCGGCCTTGAAGCCCTGACGGTTGTTGCGATGGAGATAAACGATGTTGTGTCCGAGGGCGGCGTAGCGATCGACGACTGCGCTGGCGACTTTCACGGTCTCGTCTGTGGAGTCGTCGAGAACCTGAATGTGCAGCTTCTCGCGCGGGTACCGCATCTTGCTGACCGCATCGACGAGGCGATCGATCACGAACTGTTCGTTGAAGATGGGCAACTGTACCGTGACGGTAGGAAGGTCGGCTTCAGAGAATGTGCCCGGTGGTTGATCTGACCGCGCTGCATTCTTACGATGCTTGTAATACATGTACACCAGCACGTAACGGTGAATTCCGTACGACGCCAGGAAGATGAGCACGATGAAGTATGGGATCAATAGCATCATGTCAAAGGCGTTAGCTGTATAGAGACCTCTGAACGTGGTGTCAAGGAATTGCCGCCGTATAAATGTGGTGACAGGGCTGCGCTGGCTCATTGCGAAGAGGTACGTCGCCGAGATGGAAAGGATGTACATGCGTCAGGGGGCTAGCGGGCGGCCTTAAGGATTGTAACTGAGCGCGGGCTCCAACGCCGACTGGCCGAGGCGCAGAGGAACGCCAAAAGCAAACCTTTTGAACGCGGATAAGAACGATGAAAAGAAAGATAAAGGCGGATAAAGCAAGAAGGCTAGGCCTTCGGACCCGAGCTACTCTTTTGTTTCAATTTGCGAAGCAGCTTCGCGGGAGGCAAGAATCCCAGGAGAACCAAGAAAACTCCCAAACCAATCGCTCCTTCGGGGTAAACGGTTTGGCCTTGATAATTCGACTAGGAAACAACGCCAGCGTGGACAAAATCATGTCCAAGGAGAATCATGAGAACCCCGGTCAGCCACAGCGTTGCTCTGTGTTTTAGTTTCATTGCTGCTAATTCAGGAAGTACTGCCGATACAGCGTATCCCGTTGGGCGGGACGGAAGCCCGCGTCGCGGATGATGTGGCGCAGTTCTTCCTCGGTGGTGTGGTTGGCCACGCCTGCTGAGCGGACTACGTTTTCTTCGAGCATCACGGAGCCCACATCATTGCCGCCGAATCGCAGCCCGAGTTGCAAGACCTTCAAGCCCTGCGTGACCCAGCTGGCTTGCACATTTTTTATGTTCGAAAGGAACAAGCGCGCTACGGCCAGCGTCTTCAAATATTCGACGGACGTCGCTTCGTCCCATTTGCGTCCGCCGAGCGCGGTGTTCTTTGGCTGGAAGCTCCACGGGATGAACGCGGTGAACCCGCCAGTTTCCTCCTGCAGATCGTAAACGTGCTGGAAATGGTTGGCGCGGTGTTCGAATGTCTCGCCCACGCCGAACATCATCGTGGCCGTTGTGCGCATGCCGAGCGAATGCGCAGTGCGGTGCACGGCCAGCCAGTCTTCGGTTAGGCACTTCAGGCGCGCGACCTTGTGGCGGACTTCGTCGTCAAGGATCTCAGCGCCGCCGCCGGGGATGGAATCGAGGCCGGCATCTCGCAACCGCATGATGGTGTCGCGCAGCGAAAGCTCGCTGTATTCCGCAATGGCAAGGATCTCTGACGCCGAGAGGCAATGCAGGTGCACCATGGGGAAGCGCTGCTTGATCTGCGAAAAGAGCCGCTCGAACCAGTCGATCTTCAAGTCAG
>JAICWB010000187.1 GCA_025935035.1 Terriglobales bacterium | reverse complement strand
GCGGTGAGAAGCAGGCCTTGGTTCCCCTGCGTGTATTCAGGCAAGTAGCCGACCGGTGTGAATTGATCTGTCGGGTCAAAGACCATCAACCGTCCCAGTTTTGGATGCTTAACGATCGAGTAGATTTTTTCGTGCGAGAGGTCCTCGCTGTCTGGGATGGCGATGGCAAGAATAAAGTGGTTGAAACTGCTGTCCGCGGGAAAATCGGAATCGACCACGCCGCGGTTCGTCTGCGCGAGCACCCCATAGGATTCGATGCCGGCCTCATGCAACATAGTGGCAAGCAGGGTGGCCTTGTCTTTACAGTCGCCGTAACGGTTGGCGAAGACATCTACCGCTGAGTGCGGCCTTGATCCACCGATGCCGATCTCAATGGCCACGTATCGAATGTCGCGCTGCATGAAAGTCGCGAGTGCCCGGATCTTCTCCATGGCCGTGGTCTTGCCGGCGATCAGTTCCTTCACTTTTTGTTGTATCGCGGTCGACGCCTGGCGTTGCGGGAAGCTTAACTGGTAGTTCCATTTGCCCACGTTCTGCCACGAACCGTGCGGCCCCGCAGAGGAAAAGAAGGTGAGACCCATCTTCTGGGCGACCGCGCGCGTCGCCGGCATACCACGCTCCGGCTTGATGGCAGGAACGTCATTCACCTCCCACGTGTAACGAGTACCGGTTGCTGTCGGCTCTTGCTTGGCGTGGTTGATCCAATACGCTTGATAGTCCCAACCAGCAGGCAGTTCGATGGAATAACGAGCCTTCTTTACGGGAATGTCTTTCTGAAAACTCCAAATATCTTCCTGAAGATACGGCCGGCTCTTTTGCTCATACTCATAACCCACCACGCTGCCGGGTTCGGCTTGCGGAATGCGGATCATGCGCAAGCGGTCATCGCGATAGAGCTCGCCGTCGAAGGGCGACATCTCAATGGCTTCTTTGTCTTTCACTTCATAATCGGCGCCCTGGGCGGGGATGCTCCAGGCTTTGAAGTGAGAGATCTTGGTGTCGTTATCGTAATACGCTGAGGCAACGCCCAGGTCGCGGCCAGAGGTGCTGAGTATTTTTACAACCCGCCGATGAAGTATATGGACTTCACCGTTGGGCGACACCGTGGTGATCTGTTCGTCCAGCAGCACAACGCCCGAGGTCTCTTTGGGATAAGTCCCCAACTGGGTGCGGGCGGCTTCGTGCATCCAATCAGGCGCGCTTGCGCCGGCAAACGCCGCACCACATAGCGAGAAAGCAAGGAACAGCAGACTACTTGCTAGCAGTTTTTTGCGCACGCATCACCACGCTTTCCTGGTCACTGGAACTCATTTGTTGAAAGAAAGTACGAATCTGGGGATAAAGAGTCTTGGGCATGAAGAAGCCCAGCATGGCGAAACGGCGCACCAGTTGCAGATGATTGCCTGAGGCCGCCCACTTCGAGTCGTAATAGGCAAAGTCCGACTGATTGACCTTGGCCTGCGGCAGGTTCTCTACGCTGAATTCCGGCGGGACCTGGATATTGACCTCATCGATCTCCTGATAAGGGTAGGAAAAATAGACGGGCCAGGTGCGTTGCTCATGCACGAATGGATTGCGATCGTTGGATTGAAATATCTCCATGGGCAAAAGCAACCGTGATCCGACTACCGAAGCCATGGTCAGCACTTCGACGTTGTAATGCACGGCGAGTGGTTTGTCTTCGTCCTTAAGGTTATCGATGGAAGTCAATTTGACGGTTGAACCGCCGGGCAGCAGGCGCTTCATGTCTTCTTCCAGGTCGGTTTTGAATTCGGATTCGTCTGAAGTGATCTCGCCTAATCTCCAAGCAAGCGCTTCTTGTTTGGCGAAAAGAACATCAATCGTCCCCTTGAGTTCGCCATCTTCGAATCTGAGGTTGGCAAGCCGGTTGGTGATGGCGCCATTCGCCTTCAGGTTCGGCGTCTCTATGAAAGCGCCGCCATCCTTATTGAGCACCAACGCCTGCACGCCGGTTTCTTTCCAAGGCAGCGTATCGAAGGGGCACATGGGGGTGCCGGGATCGAGGAAATATTGCTTGCCATTCGCATTCACTAACACGATCTCTTTCTCAAGCTGGTTCTTGTCAAGCAATGCTTTGTTGAAGAACACCTCGTCTCGTTGGCTGACTTTCACCATCTGCGCGTCAAGGCCAGCTGCGCGAGCCAATGCCGCGTAAAGACGGTTCAATTGGATCTCATAGCCGTATCCGCGCTTGAGCACGTCTTCGACGTTGTTCACGTCTTTCATGTTCGCGCGTTTGGCTTCCTGGGCTGTCATCTCGCGCGAGTAAGAAAGATTCTTGAGCTCCTGTACTTTCACGTAGAGCTTACGGAGCTTCGAGTCATCAGAATCGTTGGGCGCGACCATACTGCTGACTGCGCTCTGGATGCCTCCACGATGGCCGATGAATTCTTCGGCGGCTTTGTTATATTCCTGGCCGGTCTTCTTCCAGAACTTGTCTTTATCGTTTTCCTGACTGCCTTCGTAGTAAAAGAGTTCGAAGCGTGGTTTCAGTTCACGCTCCGGCGGAGCATATTTTTCTTCATCGAAAGCGGGCATATCATTCAACTGCAAGGTATAAGTGCCCCTTGTCTCTTTGATGTCAGCACCCTTGGGGATCCCGACGCCCATATAGCGAAATCCGTAGATATCACCGCGGTAGGGTTTGATGGAGAAGGTGGCTTTCTTCGTGTAAAGCTCATCTTGAAGATCCCAATGATGTGAATAGAGCCAATTGGGCTCCCAACCCTTGCGGTACTTGTATTCAATGATGCTGCCGGGCTGCACGTCTGGCATGGTGAAGGTCTTTGCCTGGAACTTCACCGTCTTGCTCTTGATCACAACTTTGTCATAGACCTGGCCAGTGAAAGGGATCACTGTGCCATCGGCATGGATAGTGCGGCCTTTGATGTCAGAGATGGCAAAATTGCCCTTGAGATAAGGAATCTCAATATCCGCGTACTTCTTTCCTTCCTCAGTGAATATCTTGATGCGCTTGTAAACGAAGGCATTTGCATCCATGTCGTCTTCAGAGGAAGACGATTCAAGGACCATGGCGTGCGCGCCGGGCTGCTTGGGATTGTCCTTCATGGTCAATTCTTCCGGCGAGATGGGTTTGAAGTCATCAAACGCCAGCGCGTGCAGCGGCGCGAAAGCCAGCAACGCTAGGACGAAAAATGAGGAAAGGTGACGCTTCGACATGAGGGGGGCCTGCTTTTCTTTAGGGATTAGGGGATAGACCGCGAGAGATTGTATCGAGTTGCGGTTGAGTCCGCTAGAGGGAAAATGCTTATATTTGGCGCGGTTTCGGGCTCATTCGAATGCCAGGTGCGACTCGCCGGTGCTGGTGTTGGTCAGCAGGACCGGCTTTACGCCGAACGCCAGGTCGAGGTTTTCGGCGGTGAGCACTTCGTGGATATTGCCGTCGGCAAGGACGCGACCGCGATGCATCAGCATGAGGCGGTCAGCGAATTTGGCCGCTAGATTGAGGTCATGGACAACCCCGACGATGACCACATCCGGCTGATCGGCGAGTTGGCGCAGCTTCTTCATGAAGTCGATCTGGTGGCCGATGTCGAGGAAGGTCAGCGGTTCGTCTAGGAAGAGGTAACGGTTGGCGATTCCGGGCGTTGAGCCGGTGGGCGGATTGGCTGATGCTTTTTCGCTGCGCCAGATCTGCGCGAGCACGCGCGCAAAGTGCACGCGCTGCTTTTCTCCGCCGCTGAGGGTGCCGTAGTCGCGGTTGACCATTTCACCGAGGTCGAAGAACCGGGCCATCTCTTGCGCGATCTTTTCGTCTTGCGGGCCGGGTCTGCCGGTGAAATGCGGATAGCGGCCCATCATGACCAGTTCTTCCACGGGCATGGAGAAGGCGACTTCCACTGCTTGCGACAGCACTGCACGATGACGCGCCAGCTCGCGGTCTTTGAACTTGGAAACGTCAGCCGGGCCGTAGGTGATGGTTCCCGATGTTGGCGGCAATAAGCGCGCGAGCAGTTTCACCAGCGTTGATTTTCCTGCGCCATTCGGCCCGATGATGAGATGGATCTTTCCCGGCTCGAACGTGGCGGAGACGTTGTCGACGAGATTTCTTTCGCCCACACGGAATACGAGATTGGCGGCCGTCAACATTTACGCGAGATACCTTTTGCTGCGCAGCAGCGACAAAAATACGGGCACGCCGACAACCGACGTAACGATGCCTATCGGCAATTCCGCGGGGCGCAGGCAGACACGAGCGATCACGTCTGCGATGCTGAGCAGCGTGGCGCCGAGCAAAGCGCTGCCGGCGATGAGAAAACGATTGTCGGGCCCGCGCACTACACGCAAGATGTGCGGCACGATCAGCCCGACAAAACTGATGACGCCGGTGAACGCCGTAGCCACGGCGATCATCAGCACGTTCACGGTAAGCACCACCCAGCGCAACCGCCGCACGTTCACACCCAGCGCCGTGGCTTCTTCTTCGCCGATCATCAGTGCGTTGAGCGGCTTGGCGTAGAGCAAAGAGATGAATGTGCCCACGATGGTAGCGAAGCCGACCGTCCATACTGAAGACCAATTCGCACCAGACATGGTTCCCAGGTTCCAGTAGATGATGGAGCGCGCTTGCGGATCGCGCGCCACGTAGGAGAGGAATCCGATAGCGCTCATGCACAGCGCATTGATGGCGAGACCGGTGAGTAACAAAAGCAGAATCGAACTGCGGCCTTCATGTTTGGTATGCGCGAGAGCGAAGACGGCATAGGTGGAGATGACACCGCCGATGCAGGCTGAAACCGGCAGAGTCCACATGCCGAAGCTGACGTGGATGAGCGCACCGAAGACGTAGAAAAGCGCCGCGCCTAGCGCTGCGCCGCTGGATGTACCTACTAATCCCGGCTCGACGATGGGATTGCGGAACAACGCCTGCATCAGCGTGCCACCCACGCCGAGCGACGCTCCAACCATCAGGCAGAGGATGGCGCGCGGCAGTCGCAGTTGCATGAAGATGCGCTGGTCAAGTGTGAGATCGGTAGAGCCGTGCAGCTTGCCGCCGACGGCAGACAACATGTCATGCAGAGAAAAATCGATCGCCCCAAAGCGAATGCTGGCGACCATTGTCACCAGCATCAATACGAAGAGTATCGCGAGCGAAAGATTGTCTTTGTCTCGCGAGGTCATTTTTTATGGATGAGTTTGGCCAGTTCGATGACCGCGTTGCCCGTCTCCGGACCGAAGTACATCAGGTCATGTTCCTGCACGCGGTAGATGCGGCCATTCCTGGCGGCATTGGTCTCAGCCACGCCGAGCAGGTTCTTGGCCGCGTCCATGTTTCCTAAGCGGTCAAAACCATATTCGGTCATCAGGATGACGTCGGGATTAATCTGGGCGACGATCTCCGGCGAAGTCATACGCTGCATGCCGGGCTTCTGCAGAGCCATAACGCCGCCGGCCATCTCTACCATTTTGGCCGCAGTGGAAGCGTCTCCGCCGCCGCCATTGCCCACTAGCATGTAATTGCCGCCGGCGCGTCCGAAGTGGATCACGGCCACGCGCGGATGGTCAGAGTATTTTTTGACTTCTTTCGCCGCGGCGGCGAGACCGGCGTCGAGATTGGCGCACAATTGTTCCGCGCGCTTTTCTTTGTGGAAGTAAGCGCCCATCTCGCGCAACAATGCCTTGGCGCCGTCGGGTGAATCGGGCTTCGCGGAGAAGGTCTTCATCGGCACACCCAGTTCATTCAACTGGCGGACGACATTCTCCGGGCCGATGTTGTTGTCATGAAT
>JAICWB010000068.1 GCA_025935035.1 Terriglobales bacterium | reverse complement strand
GCGCCACTCAGCGTGACCGGGTCGCTGCCAAAGAGTTGCGCGCTGATGGGATGCTCGTCGTCGTAAAAGTGCAGATAACGCTTACGCTTCGACTCGCGCGTGCGGAAGAGTCCGTCTGCCGAGGTGAACTCGGTCATTATGAGGCCGCACTGACTTGAAGTATTTTCTGCCGCCGGGTCAAAACTGCTGTGCTTGATGAAACGGCGGAAGACCGTGTCGGTCACGCCGGCCATGGGCGCGAGGATGGTAGCCGGGGCGATGCGCACGCCGCCAATGAGGACTTCATCGGGCACCAGTTTGCCGACAATGGGGGCGCGCTCTAGCATCTCACGCGAGTGGTACCTGTCCGCCCTGCTGCGGTTCTCCGGTTTGGTGATGATGCGTTGCATCGGCTTTCTCTGCTAATCTTACCCCGTTTTAGGAGGGCTACCTCATGTACAGCGAATTCAAGGCGTTCCTGCAAAAGTACAACGTAATGGCTCTGGCCATCGCGTTCATTCTTGGCGCGGCCATCGGCAAAGTGGTCACCGCGCTGGTGGCTGACCTCATCATGCCCGTCATCGGCATGGCCGTTCCCAGCGGTGATTGGCGACAGATGACCTTTCAACTCGGCACGGCGAAGTTCCTGATCGGCGACTTCATCGGCGCGGTAGTCGACTTCGTGATCATCGCCTTCGTGATCTTCATCATCGGCAAAGCGCTGGTGAAGCCCGCACCCACGCCAGACACGAAGACCTGCCCGGAGTGCACCGAAGTCATTGCCGCGAATGCCAGGAAATGCAAGTACTGCTGCTCGCCGGCGTAACAGCAGTTTCTGGTTCTTCGCTCTTGAAAAATCAAAAACCCCGCTCATCGCGGGGTTTTGAATTTCGCGGAGTGGTAACTTACGCCTTTTTCGCTGTCTTGCCTGCGTCTGACGCGGCGTACTTCTTGCGGAAGCGCTCAACGCGTCCGGCGGTGTCGACCAGCTTCTGCTTGCCGGTAAAGAACGGGTGGCAAGCTGAGCAGATTTCCAGTGAGATTTCGCCCTTATGGGTGGACCGGGTAGTGAAATTGTTGCCGCACGCACAGTGCACGCGTGTGGTCTCATATGTGGGGTGAATGCCAGCCTTCATGACCTTTGAAACCTTTCTGTGTTTGGAAACCTTATTTTACATGGGGTTAGATGAATCGGGCAAATGCGCGGATTCAGCGAGTGGAGAACCCAACACAAAGGCGCAAAGACACAAAGTTCGCAAAGAAAACCTTTTGGGGGTTGTTCGCCTATGGACCTTTCGGAATTTGAATCGGGAGAGGGGGCTTGCAAGTAGCTGATTCTGCGGTATTATTTCTGCATTATGGGAAACAAAGACATCAAACGCGAAAAGAAAAAGCCGAAGCAGCCGAAGAAGAAAGACTAGGCGCCTCGAAGGCAAGAACAACCGCGGATCAAAGAAGGATAAAAGGCAGATTTACCGTCAAAGGTGTATCCGTCCTTTATCTTCTTTCATCCGCGGCTGTGTTTTGCTTGCTTCCTCGCGCCTTTTGCGCTCAGAGCGTTACCGATTGCGCGAAGCTGGGCGCCTTCCTATGCTTGGTCGCCTGCTCGAACGCATAGCAGATGCTGATTAGCTTCGGCTCACTCCACGCCCGACCGAAGAATGACAACCCGACAGGCAATCCGAATGAGTAACCGGCAGTCACGTTGATGTTGGGATAGCCGGCGATCGCGGGCAGTTGCGAGCTGCCGCCGCCGAAGTGGTCTCCATTCACCAAATCTGTGACCCATGCAGGGCCGCCGGTGGGCGCGATGATGGCGTCGAGTTTGTATTTGTCCATGCAGGCATCAATGCCCTGCTCGCGGCTTAGCTTGTGGTTCTGCGCCAGCGCGTCAGTGTATGGCTTTGAATTTAGGTCGCCTTTGGCCTGCGCTTTCACGAACAGGTCTTGCGTGAAATATTTCATCTCGCGGTCTTTGTTCTGTTCGTTGAACTTGATCACGTCTTCGAGCGTGCGCACTTTCACGTCCGGCCCGCAGTCGGCGAGGTACTTGTTCAGGTCGGCCTTGAGTTCGGTGAGCAGGACTTCAAGTTCCGAGTCATCCAGCTTGCCGATGGAATCGATCTCTACGGGATCAACGATCTGCGCGCCTTCGTGTTTCATGGCGTCGATGGCGGTTGCCATGATGTCGTCCACTGTGTCGCTGAAGCCGAAGAGTTTGCGCAGCACACCGATGCGCGCTCCTCTCAGGCCGTTGCGGTCGAGGTATTGGAAGTAGTCGCGCTGAGTTTTGCCGCCTTTGGTGGCGCCATCGCGCGCGTCTTCGCCGACGATCGCGCCGAGCAGGATAGCTGCGTCTGTCACGGTGCGACACATGGGACCAGCAGTGTCCTGCGAGTGCGAAATGGGGATGATGCCCGCGCGGCTGACCGCGCCGACAGTCGGCTTAATGCCGACCAGACCATTTGCAGACGATGGACAAACTACCGAGCCATCGGTCTCTGTGCCGATGCCGACCGCCGCAAAATTCCCAGAGATGGCCGCGCCGGTGCCGGAACTTGAGCCGCACGGATTGCGATCGAGGGCATAAGGATTGTGCGTCTGCCCTCCTCGGCCCGACCATCCGCTACTGGAGTGGCTGGAGCGGATGTTAGCCCATTCGGAAAGGTTCGTTTTGCCGATGATGACCGCGCCCGCCGCGCGCAGCTTCGCGGCAACGCCAGAATCCTGCTTGGCGACGTTGCCCACCAATGCCAGCGAGCCGGCGGTGGTCATCATCTTGTCGGCGGTGTCGATGTTGTCTTTGATCAGCACGGGCACGCCGTGCAGCGGGCCGCGCGGGCCTTTGGCTTTGTATTCCTGGTCGAGCGAATCGGCAATGGATAACGCGTCAGGATTCACTTCGATCACGGCGTTGATGGTGCGCTTGTCGAGGTCGGCGATGCGGTCAAGATATTTCTGCGTGAGCGCACGCGCGGTGAACTTGCCGGACTTCAAGCCGGCCGCGATGTCAGAAACGGTGATCTCTTCGAGGTCAAAGGGCTTGATGGACGCGGCAGATTGTTGGGCGGCAGCTCCGGGTGTGATCGCCATTGCGGCGCCGACTGCGAGTGAAGTGGAAAGAAATTCGCGGCGTGAAGTCTTGTCGTTTGCCATAGCGGAGGATTGTAGCGCGATTACGCATCAAAGCAGAACCCACCACAAAGACTCAAAGGCACAAAGAAAACCATTTTGGGCTCTCTTTGTGCCTTCGTGTCTTCGTGGCGGGTTTTAGGTTTAGCTGACGGCTGATGGCTGTCGGCTTAACTACACCACTTTATCGTCTGCCAGCTCTTCGCAGAACTCTTTCCCCAAGCGCGCCGCGTCAAACTGCTTGCCCACAACGTGGTGATATGGCACGCCGGAGAGGAAGTGGTGGCTCTTCGACGGAAAGTCCTTGCCCTTCTCCCACTCTTTCTTTTGCAGCGCGATGTAGCCTTGCTCTTGCAACTGTGACATCTCCTGCAGCAGCACACTGAGTCCGTGGGCTGTAGCATGTTGCGCGCCCAGGGTGATGAACAGGAACTTCACGCCCAAGTCGGCGAGGTCAGTGAACTTCATGGGGTTCGCATCATTGAACCACTTGAAGCTGCTGGAGTAGTTGAACGCGAAATTCGCTTGCGGGAAGCGCTTGCGGATCTCGTAGCTGAACTGCTCCACTGGTTCGCGGTCAGATGTGGGGAACTCGCACCATAGAAGATCGGGAATGCCGGTATCGAGGTAGTGCAGTCCGCGCTCAATCGCGAGTTCGATGCCGCGCTTTGATTCCGGCGCGTCCACTGCGGAAACACCGTCCGTACGTGCGATCAGGACGAAGTCAGGATTGCCGCAATCATCAGCCACGGCGCGTGCCATGCGCAGCTTGCCTACCATTTCGTTGACGGGAATTAACGCTTTGCCGCCGATGTGCCCACAACGCTTGGGCAGGACTTGGTCTTCAATGTGGGCAGCGGCCACGCCGGCCTGCACATAGAGTTCGGTTGTCCGCTGTACGTTGAAGATGTTGCCGTAGCCGCCGTCCATGTCAACGATGACTGGCGGAATGTCGAGATGCTTAGGCGCGATGCCTTTTTCCGGATCGCCGACAGCCTGCGTGAGTTGGAATTTGCGCAGCGCGGAAACGGTACGGCGAGCGGCTTCTGAGATCTCAGTCGAGGTGTAGAGGTCCATGTCCGTGCTGCCGACGTGACCCATCGCGAATGAGTATCCGCTGAAGTAAATGGCCTTGAAGCCGTAATACATGACGAGTTGCGCGGTCATGGGGTCATAAACGCCAGGCCCGAACAAGAACGGCTCGGTTCGCAGCAAGTCGCGCATGCGAATGCTGGGATGAATATTGCGCGTGGCCGGGACCTTGAAACCTTCCGGCAGCAGCGGCGTGGAGATCAGTTCGCGTTCAGGATGAACGTGATGTCCGTTGCCGTTGCCATTCGAGTGGCCGTTCCCATTGCCGTTGTGTCCGTTGGAAAATATATTCGTGATCTTGCCGTGGCCATTCCCGTTGCCGTTCGAATGACCGTTGCCGTTTCCGTTGCCGTTTGCTGGTGACATGTGTGTGGCGTCCTAAAAAGTTTTAAATTGGATCAAATTCGTGGTTCTGGACCATTGCTTCGCTGATGTGGCGCGCGCGAGTGAACGTCTCCGGAGTGCCTGCATCCTTACCTGGCGACTTCAAGATCTTTTCTAGCTCTTCATCAAACAACTTGCTGATGAACTCTGGCGTGTGCTTCGGACTTTTGTTGTGCTGCTCGCACTTGATCTCTACTTTGTCGCTGTGGCGAATGCGCTGCGCGATCATAAGCCGATAAATGCGGTCAGTGGCGAGATCTTCCATGTAGCCATCGAGCAGACTTGCGCCTTTGCCATTCAAAACGCCATTGCGATAGCGGATCACCGTCCGTATCGCAGCCCGCGTGCCTTCAACAGTTCTCTTACCTAGGTTAGAAGGCGCAGGCCGCAGGTCGGGTTGGCGGGCCTCTGCGCGCTCAGATGCGCCACTCGGTGTGCCTAACTGGTTCGGCACCGGGAACTGCTCTACGGCGATAGTGTTCTGGTCGGGATGGCCAGTCCATGCGCCGTCCATTCCGCAATTGGCTTCGTTCTTTTTGTCTTTGGCCAGAACATCGAGCGCGCGGGCGTTGAGCTCGGCGTCCTCGCGGCTGGGATAGAGGGCCGTCATGCCGCCGATGGCCAGGGCGCCGCGGCGATGGCAGACCGCGGGAATGAGTTCGCGCAGGTTCTGAAAGAACTTCACATCGTGCGGAATGGTGTTGCGGTCGGGCAGCACCCAATTCGGATCTTCAAAATTGAAGTGGATGAGGCTGGCCATGTAGTCCCAGCGTCCGAGATTCAAACCGATGATGTGGTCGCGCAGGTTGTAGAGGAACTCTTCGATCTGGAATGCCAACGGATGCGCTTCTACCAGCGCCATGCACTTGATGTAATCCGGCTCCCATTTCTTTGCTTGCGCAATGCGCTTGAACAGGTCGTTCCACCAGAGCGCTTCTTCGGCAGACTCGGACTTCGGAATGTAAAAGCACAGCGGATGCTTCAACTCGGTGGCTTCGAGCTCATAAGCCACGCGGCAAACGTCATAGAGCGAGGCGGAAGTTACTTCGTGTCCTTGGCCGAAGCCGCCGATCTGCGAGAGGTGCAATCCGCGCGCGCGGGTGAAGGTGACTGTCGGGCTTTCTTTGATGCCGACCTCGAGATTTTTCTTCTTGTCGAAGTAAGTCAGTTGGCCGCGCAGCGCTGCGTGCACGTTCTTGATGCCCAGTTGCAGATGCTCCCATGTGTTGGCCATGGAATCTTCGAGGTCGAGCATCACGCCGGGCGCGCCGGAGTTGAGCATCTTCACGCAGAGTTCGGCGTCATCAGCCGGGCCGGTCATCTGGTTGCGCTGGTCTTTGGCCCAATCGGGCAGCGTTATCTTCCATTCGGAAGTCGTAGCGGCGGAGGGCGGCAGGTATGTGGGCAGTTTGCCGGTATGCGCCGCATGTAAAACTTGCTTGCGCTTTTCGTTCAGTTCTTGCTGCCAGGGAGTAAAGCGCGAATGGAGCGGGGCGTAAAACTCGAAAAACCCTTTCGGAAGCTCCGGGGGGGTAGGAACTTCATTCATCGCGAATCCGCGTATATCGTCTTGTGTGATCGGTGAATGCCTTTCTTCTGCAACTTCAGACGCCATTCGCGGACCTCCCGTGCACGATTAGAAACAGAGTAGCCGCCGGGGGATGCTTAAGCCGGGATTAAGGCGCGTGCTGGCATCCGCAGCGGTACCCGTGGCAGTAGTGTGTGCATGAGTTTGCGGACTTTCCACCAAATCTTGCGGTCTTCTTCTCATGGCAAGTCACCGAATTCCCTGCTTTAATAGATACAGGATGAGCGCTCAACAGGAAGAATGTGTTCGCTGCGGCGGAACGGGCTGGCGTCCGGTGGAGATGGCCGAGTCCAAGCCGGGCGACCGCCGCAAAGCGCCGCAAGTGGCTCGCTGCGAGTGCCGCATGGGAGCCAAAGCTGAACGCTTGACGGCGAACGCGCGCATTCCGCGGCGCTACGAACATTGTTCTTTGGAATCGTTCCATACCGACACCATGGGCGCGAACCGCTCATTGGATTCCGCCCGTCTGGCGGCTGGACGTTTTGTCGAAGAGTATCCGGTAGAAACCACGGGGCTGCTGTTGATCGGGCCTGTAGGCGTGGGCAAGACGCACCTGGCCGTTGGCATCATCCGTGAGCTGATCCAGCAGAAGGGCATTCCTTGTCTGTTCTATGACTATCGCGAGCTGCTTAAAGAGATCCAGAATTCTTACAACGCTTCCGTCAGCGCGACCGAATTGAGCATTCTGCGTCCCGTATTCGAAGCTGAAGTTCTGGTGCTCGATGAATTGGGAGCCATTAAGCCCACGGACTGGGTGTGGGACACGGTCAGCCACATCCTGAACACACGGTACAACGACAAGCGCACTACGATTATCACGACCAACTATCCTGATGAGGCAGAAGCGCCCGAAGGCTTAGACGCGAACCGACGCGCCGCGCGTCCTTTGACCTTGGGAGATCGCATCGGCGAGCGCATGCGCTCACGCCTCCACGAGATGTGTCGCGTGGTGAAGATGGAAGGCAGTGACTTCCGCCAGCGGGTGCATGGAAGGACCGCCGACATTCGCTAATGCCTTTTACGCTATCTCATCCCGCGGCGGTTATTCCGATACGAAAGTTCGGCGTGCTTTCCGCGCTGGCAATCGGCAGTATGATGCCGGATACCCTTTATTTCATGCCCTTCGCAGAAAGACATGACTGGTACGGACACACGCCGGCAGGAATCCTGTTCTATTGTTTGCCGGCGGGGTTTGCCTTTCTTTGGTTGTTCCATGCCTTCTTGAAACGTCCACTCATCTCGTTGTTCCCAGCTACACAGCAGAGAAAGTTGAACGCCGTCTCACCGCGATTCACTTATCTACCAGCCCGTAGATTCGCGTTGTTGGCATTTTCCTTGCTACTCGGTACAGCAAGCCACGTTACCTGGGATGCCTTTACACACAGCACCCAGGCGGGTGCGCAGATGTTTCCCGTGTTGAGACGTGTGATAGGCATTCCTGGTCACCGGCCGATCATCTTGGCTGATCTCCTGCAATTAGTGAGTTCGGTGATAGGGCTGGCCATCATCTTTTTTTATTACCTGCGCTGGCAGCGTACCGCCGAAGAGAGTGACGTAAAGATCCATCTGCCGGCGTGGGCACGCGTGCTGCTAGTCATATTTTTTGCCATGGGAGCGGTGGCGCCGGTGGTGCGCTGGTCACTGCTTAACCCGGCCATCTGGAATTTCAAGCGCGTCCTGTTGGGATACGCCGCAGTGGCCGGCATTAAAGTGATGTGCGCGGAGATTTTTGTTTTCTGCCTGGTCTGGCACCTGGTTTTCGCCGGGCGCGGGAACTCGTCACCCATGAGCCACTCCACGAACGCATAGCCGCTCGCTTACCATAAAGCCGTGCTCAAGCACGCCATTCCTTTCGAGCCCGCGAACGATGAAGATGCTTTCGCCCAGATACCTAGCGCGAAAGGCGTCTTTTTGCTGCGAGGCAAAGATGCATCCGCCGAACCTTACGTAAGCAAAAGCGCGGATATGCGGCGTCGCGTGAAACGCCTGTTGGCGCCCCCGGAGTCGCAGGGCAAACGGTTAAACCTGCGCGAGCTCTGCTCGAGTATTGAATTCACGGCAACAGGTTCTGACTTCGAGAATACGCTGCTCTTGTATCGCGTGCTGCGTGCGGTTTTCCCAAATAACTATGAGAGGCGGCTGCGGCTCGCGATGTCGCCGCTGGTACGTTTTCACTGGGAGAATCCCTATCCCCGTGCATATGTAACAAAAAAGCTCGGCAAGTTGGAAGCTGGCGAACGCGGTTCAACTTACTATGGGCCTTTCCGCTCGCGTGCCACCGCCGATAAATATCTGAATGATGTGCTTGACCTGTTCAAGTCGCGGCGTTGCACTTTTGAATTGCAACCCCATCCCGCATTTCCTGGATGTATTTACTCAGAGATGAAGATGTGCCTGGCACCGTGCTTCAAGGGGTGTACAGACGAGGAATACTTCGCGGAAACGCGCCGCGTGGAGGCGTTCATTGCCAGCCGCGGCGAATCTCTGATCGGAGAGATAGCGGCCGAACGTGAGGCCGCATCAGCCGAACTCGAATTTGAAAAAGCGGCAACGCTCCATGCAAAGGTTGAGAAAATAAAAGCTGTAGCGCATGAAGCGGATGAGATCGTGCGGCGTATCGACCAGTTGGACGCGGTGATCGTGCAGCCGGCAATCGAAGATGAGCACGTAGCCTTGTTCGGCTTTCATCGAGGAGTAGTCACCGGCCCGGTCGAATTTTCGATACTGGGCATGGCATTGGCCAACCCGGGCTCGGGGCAGTCGTCATTACACATCCAGCCGATGATGTTCGAGCCGGTGCCATTGGAATCGCCATCATCTGCCGCACCTCTGCCCGCAGCGCCAAAACCAGAATCGCGCATGCGTGAAGCCATTGACATGTTGCAGTCCGGCGACAAGCACACCGTGACCGAACAGATGGAAAATCTGGCCTTGCTAAAGCGTTGGTACTACCGCGGCTCGCGCGCCGGTGAGATCTTTTATTGCGAGAACGGCGAGTGGCCGTGGCGGAGGATATTGAACGGGGTGTCCCGCGTGTATGTGGCTTCACACAAGAATGCTGAAGCTAAGCCCAAACTCACTTAGGGGATTTGCGAAAGATGACCCGCACTCCATTGCGCCAATCCTCGTTCACTCCCAAGACTTGCCACTCGATCTTATCGGGCAAGTATTTAAGTTGCGCGTCCGTTGCGGGATGCAATTGCAACGCTGGCGCGACCAAATAAAGTAGTGGTGCCTCCAGCGATAGCTGCCGTCCTGGAAAATAGCCAAAATTGTGAAACTCACCGCGCTGATGGTGCCAATTCACGCGCGCCCAATAGTCAAGCCCTTGCAACGGCAGGTGCAGGTCTTCGCTTGCTTTGACCTCAACAACGGCGAGTCGGCCCTCATGAGTACAAGTCAACAGATCGATCATGGCGCGATCCGATGCTGCGAACGCCGGCACCTGCCGATAGACGAATTCAGGGTCTAACCGCGCGTCAATCGCCTGCACGTCCCGCAACAGCAGCGATTCCAGCCAGCGTTCCGGTTGCATGCGCCACAGCAGGTCAGCCCGATCCGCGCCCGGTCGCCTTCCTAGCATCATGCGTTGCACAAGATCGCGCAAGAATGGTTCTGTCTCCCCTGTCAGCGGAGTCTCATAGGCACCGGCGCCAAAAGTGATCTGTTGTTGCGACGAAAAGCTTCCGGGCGCAAGCGCATTACGCACGCGCGCGAACTCGAGGCCGCGCCAGCGAAAAGCAAGTTCGCCCCCCGAGATCACGGCTATCTCCACTTCATCCGTTGATCCGGCAAGACGCAGAACTCGCTCGATCGCGTCTTTGAATCTCTCTCTCGCTGCAGACTGATCCGGGCATCGCACTAAGCGGGTAGCGATGTTGCCTGCATCGTTGATGTCAGCTTCGTGCAGCACACCGTCGCGCTCCTCTGCTTCATAGAGGTGAAAATGCGAGGCGCGACGATTCAAGTTGGCGAGACGCACGCGGGTCGTTTCGGAGCGAGCTAAGGGCAGAAAAATCCGCAGCCCTTCTATCAAAGCGCGCTCTGTATGTTGACGACAATGCTCCAGCCACAAGAGCCCGGCGGCGAGGGCCCCATCCACCGTGGTCTGCGTCTCCGCCTCATTCACGCCGACAACAGCAAAGGCCGAGCGTCCCCTGCGCAAAATGCAGCGCACATAGCCCGGACCGAAGCTGTGTTCCAGGTCAGGCGAAGATGTGAGTTTCTCGATCTTGTGTCCGGGAAATTCGCGCTGCAGTACAGCGGCAAGAAAGCGCTGATACGCAGCCCGGCAGGCGCGCTTCGCAGAAGGTGAACGCCGGTCACGCTCGCGGCAGATCTCGATAGCAGACGCTCTGGCCTGGCCGAACTTCCGCACTTCGAGGCACAGCGAATCTTTTTTCTGACTGGCGGCTTCCACCCGGCGCACGATGTTGCGTTCCTCTGACCAGAGGTGCAGCAAGCATTTGTCATTTTCTGTGGAGATAGAAAATTTCGCCGACGCAAGATCGAAGCTCACCAGGCCGTCTTCGATCACGACAGCGTCATGCGATCCGGCGAGGAAATGCTCGATCGTGCGAGCAAGCCTCAGCGCAGGTGAAAGAGCGACGTCAGCTGAAGAGGGGGGCGTCACGCGCGGAAGTATACGCGACCCCGGGATTATTTCAAGGTTTTCAGATAGGTCACGATCTGCCAGCGTTGCTCTAGCGGCAACCGGCTCCATGATGGCATCCCGCGCCTCAAACTGCCGTTGGTCAGCAACCACTGCAGTTCCCCAGGCTGTGCCTTGCGAATACGATCACTTCGCAGACTCGGATGTTTGCCGCTGCCTTCAGCATCATGCCCGTGGCATGATGCACAGTGTTGCTGGAACAGCTTGGAGCCGGCGAGAGGCGCATCCGGTTCGGCAGCCATAGGATTGGCGCGCTGGCGGTCCTTTTCAGGAACTCGGGAAAGCCAATCGCCGGTACTGGCAGCCACTAACAAGAACAATGAAACCAAGATCAGTATGAGCGGAAAGAGATGCCGTCTCATCAGTGCCTCCTCAGCTTGGAAGCGATTTGTTCGAATTCATACGACACGCCCGCGCGAAGCGAGAATCCGTTGCTATTGCCGCTGATCCCGAACCCAGGGGACAACTTGAATACCATGCCTGACGGGGCCCGAAGGCCGAGTACAGGAGCAAAGTAGTGCGATGTGTCATGCAGGCCGAATTGATATCGGTCACCCAGCCCTCCGTACATCTCCGCGCCGAGAGAAAGATTCTCCCGGCAGAAAGTACATGGCTTGGCGCTGGCCTTAAGCGATAAAGGGCGCCCGAAGCCGACAGCGTAGCCGAACTCCCAAGGTTCATTTTTCAGGTTTTTTTCGGCGATGAGGTTCTCTGAAATATTCCAACCTTTGAAATTGCTGGAAGTGATCAATTTCAATTCGACTTCACGTTTCTTCTCGCTGCGGTCATTGCGTACCGCAAGGTCAGAGATGCCGTCATGGCCCACCACTTCAAGCAAAGATTTATCTGCTCCATTGATGTTCTCGAACTCCACATACAGAACGGGATTGATCCAGTGCTCACGCAGCAGAGGCCGAAATCGGTTTTCCAAACGGTAGCCGGTGAAGACCGTGCTTTCGCTGCTGGTGTGCTGTCCGTCCAAGTAAACCTCGGTGGTCCACCAGGTTTTTACTCCGTATTCAAATTCCAACGCGCTGCCCACGAAGGCGTTGCCGCCCTTTGGCCGTGCCGCAATGCTTCTGAGGCCGATCTCCAGGTTGCCCGGCTCTTCCATCTGGTGGGAATAGGTGACGAAGTAGTTCTCCTGCGCATGAAGGTTGGGCGCGCAGAATGCGAGAAGAGCTAGACACAATGTTGCCGTATGCGGCTTTCGAGGCAAGGTAGGCCTTCCTAGATGATTTTGAATTGATTATGAATTTCAATTTCAAAATCAATTGTAATAAGGAACACCTGTACCTCTGGCTACGGCGACTGTAATAGTTTTGTCGCAACGACTATCGCGCTAGTGAGTCTGCGGCAGTTGCGTTGGATTCGCTGTCGGAATGTTTGTTGTGGGCGCGGCTGCCGGCTGTGTCAATGCAGCTGTAACGCTCGCCGGAAGTTTGTCGGCATTGGCCAAAAGCAAGCTTACCTGCCAAACGGCTTCGTCTGACGTGCTGGCCTTAAATCCCGGCATGCCCGTCATCCGGATACCGTTCGCCACCTTCCAGTAAGTCTCCCCCACCGGATCATCGGTCACGCCGTGCTTCCAAAGTTGTGGGGGAACCGGAAACATACCGGCGGCAATGTTATTGGGCTTAGCTTCGCCGGGCAATCCATGGCAGACGGCGCAATCGCGCTTGTACATTTCCGCACCGGCTAACAGATTGGCTTCGTTCGCGGGGATAGCGGCGCCATGCGGCATCTCTTTCTTGATGCGCGCATGTAGCGCCCATTTTGCCGCGCGTTTTTCAAACGGCATGGGAGCCGCAGCGGTAGCCACCGGCGCGTATCCCCAATAGAAATAAGCGAAGCCACAAGCAGCAACGATGATGAATCCGATCAGGACACCCAAAATGAATCTACCCATTTTTGACTTCCCTCCGTGGATAGTGACTATCGTTACCGCTTCAATAAAGCGGTCCGGCGCCGGGAATGCGATAATCGTTACTTAGACTGCGACCACACAGGCGCAGTAACAATCTAACCTTTATATGTCTAATTCGGCGAATCCAGCTGACAAGCAATTCTTTTTCGAGCGCTTTGCTCTGACCCAACAAGATCTTGAGAAGTATCTTTCAGCAGCACTCTCGGCGGGCGGCGACTACGCTGACCTCTATTTCGAATATCTCACGTCCACGTCGATCACGGTGGATGAATCGCTGGTGAAATCGGCAACGCAAGGTGTCACCGCGGGCTGCGGTGTGCGGGTGATCTCCGGCGAACGCACCGGATACGCTCATACTGACAATCTCGCGCCGGAGCGCATCATGCATGCTGCGAAGACCGCGGCGCTCATTGCCAGCGCCCCCGCAAAGCAGGATGTTGCCGGCTTCAAAGAAAGTGATGGACCTCGCAATCTTTATCCTGTGGCTTCCGCCGGACCGGACGCGGAGCTTTCCGCGAAGCTGGAGCTCGTAATGCGGGCGGACCGCTCAGCCCGCAGCTACGATCCACGAATCATTCAAGTGCGTGGCGCTTACGTGGATGAAGTCCGTCGCATACTGGT
>JAICWB010000158.1 GCA_025935035.1 Terriglobales bacterium | reverse complement strand
TGGCCACGATGAAAAGCAATCCACCTGTCGTTGTAGCCCAATGCTTCTTCGCGGTGGCGATGACTACAGAGCTGCCGGAGGTGTGATGGCTCGCGGCCGGGGCTGCAGGAGTGGAAACATGCGAAGTAAGTGCGGCTGTCGCAGCGGCTACGGTTGAGTCTGCTGCGACAGGCACGGCCTGAGAGCGGCCGGAGCTGTCGCGGCGCAGCCGTTTTAGATCAGCGCGCAGTTCGCTGGCGCTTTGGCAGCGCAGGTCGCGGTCTTTTTCGAGCGCGGTGTTGATGATCTCGTCGAGTTTTTCCGGCAGCGTGGGATTAATGCGGATAGGAGCGATGGGCGCGCGGTTCAAGATGTTGTCGAAAATGACGGCGGAGGTATCGCCGGTAAAGGCGATCTTGCCGGTGGCCATCTGGTAGAGCACGGCGCCGAAGGAGAAGATGTCAGTGCGAGCGTCTAGTTCTTTGCCGCGCGCTTGTTCTGGCGACATGTACGCCACGGTGCCGACAGCGGTGCCGGGACTGGTGAGATGATCCACGGTGGCGGCGGTCTCGCCACTGTTTTTGTTGGGGCCAGTCAGCTTGGCCAGGCCGAAGTCCAGGATCTTGGCTTGTCCGCGCGCCGTTATAAAGATGTTGCTGGGCTTGATGTCGCGATGGATGATGCCTTGGGAATGCGCGGCGTCGAGTGCGTCTGCACATTGGATGGCATACTCGAGAAGCGGCTCGAGCTCGAGCGGCTGGTTGTCAACCATGCGGTCGAGCTGTTGGCCTTCGAGCAGTTCCATCACGATGAAGTGGCGGCCGTCCTGCTCACCGATGTCATAGATGGTGCAAATATTGGGATGATTCAGCGCGGATGCTGACCGCGCTTCGCGTTGGAACCGCTCCAGCGCCTGCGGATCTTTCTCCATGCCTTCAGGAAGGAACTTGAGCGCGACGCGCCGCCCGAGACGCGTGTCCTCCGCCTTGTAGACAACGCCCATGCCTCCGGAGCCGAGCTTGTCAGTGATCTTGTAGTGGAGAAAGAGTTGGCCGATCACGGTGACCGTCATTCTAAACGCAAAGGACGCGGAAGACGCAAAGGTTTTGGGACGCGATGTGTCACGATGTTCGGGGCTTGAACTACTCGTTGGGTGATGGACTTGTTTCATTGAAAATCCAGAAACAAAAGCGGAACACCGGAAAAAGCGGAAAGAGTGGACAAAGGACGCACACGCAGGGCAACGCGTTCGGGATGCACGGTTGACATAGTGGTGTTACTGGGGCACCCGACGAAGGAGTTCTGAGATGCAGGCGACTTGTGCCACCCTATCGCCTCATAGAACAGGAGCGCAGCGATAAGGACGGGCCAAGTTCATCTATTGCTGAGGGTGATCCCACCCAATCGGTCAAAACCCGACCGATTGGATGGGGCACGGTGTTTCGTTAGAAGCTAAAAAAAACCGGCCTCGGGGAGGCCGGTGGGGAGGAGCAGCACTTTACTACTGAGAATTCGCTTAGAAGAGGAGTTTCAGAGCGAATTGGATCTGGCGCGAAGAACCAGAATCTCCTGTGGGGAAACGGGTTGAGCTGATCACACCAAATGATGCGGTCCCGGCGGTCTGGCCCGGCTGTCCGAAGTTGGGGTGATTGAGAAGGTCGAAGAACTCGGTGCGGAACTGGGTGGAGAAACGTTCGGTGATCTTCGTGGTTTTGAGGACGGAGAAATCAATGTTCTGGAAACCCGGGCCGACCAGCGAATTGCGGGCTACGTTGCCGAAGTGAAGTCCATTAGCCGGTTGCCCAGCGACAACCGGAGCGATGAAGTTAGGATTGTTGGCGCATGTAGCTATCGCAGCCGCGGAGGTGCCGAGCGGATCGCAATAGGTGGCGGTGAAGTATTGAACGGAGCCGGGGTGCACAGTGACGGGTGCGCCAGCGTCCGGCCGAATACCTCCGACACCATTGATAGCCGCAAGGTTGAAGGTCCCAGGTCCCGCGCCTAACACCGGGTTTGAAGCGAAGATGGTGAAAGGATTGCCAGACTGGAGTTGCACGATGGTGGAAAGCTCCCAGCCTGCCACCACGCGATTGGCCTTGAAGGGGAAGTCGTAAATGCCGTTGAGCACGATGCGATGACGGGCGTCAAAGTCGGAATCGCCCCGGTCGCCGCGGATGTTGTTAAAGTTCTGCACGACAAGCCCTTCTGAATTCTGCGAGTTCTCATCGATGGAATGTGACCACGTGTAAGAAGCATTGAATTGAAGTCCGCGTGAGAAACGCTTATCTGCGGTGACCCAGAGCGCGTTGTAGTTGGAAGTGCCCGAGCTATCCGCTTCGCGAATACGACCGACGGCTGCGCCGGGGAGGATCGGACTTGACGCTGACAGCGCGGTAACGGGGTTCACAAAGGCATTGCCTACCAACACCGGCTGATTGATATTGCGATCGATCTCAAGGTGCCGGCCTACGGAGCCGAAGTAACCGATCATGGTAGCGAATGACGGTGAGAACGCGTGTTGCAGGTTCAGGTTGTAAGACTCTGTGTAAGCGTTGTGGAAATGCGGATCGATGGAGCGTGGCGCTAAACCGACACCAGCAGCAGAATTAAACGCGGTTGCTATGGGGATAAATGGTGTGGCCGCGCTGGCGGTGAAGCTGACTGGGTTTTCAAAAGGTGGATTACCGGCCAACGCCGTTACGTAGTTAGTGGCAGGTTCCATCACCTGATAACCGTAACCGCCGCGGAGTACCGTGTTGCCGTCATGGAAGATATCCCAGGCAAAACCGACACGCGGCTGGAAATTCAGGTTGCTCTGCTGGTAAACAGGATCAATGCCATTGCCGACTTGAAGAAGAGAATTCGTGGCCGCACTGTAAGTCACAAAACGGTTTAACGCTTCCGTCGGCGTCATGTTCCAGGAGTAGCGCAGGCCAAGTTCGAGAGTGAGAGAAGGCTTTATCTTGTAGTTGTCCTGAGCAAAGAAATCGAGTGAACCTTCATTGATGCGGCTGGGCGTGTTGCCCGGGGTGCGCGTGAATGAAGTGACTTGTCCGGCGATGAAATTCGCACTGGTTGCGAAGGTCATAGTTCCGCTGTCAGCACTGAAGTTGCTGTTGCGGAAGTCGCGGAGCTCCGTGCCAAACTTGAAACTATGTTTGCCTTTGAGCAGGCTCAGCGTGTCTGAGAGCACTGAGGTCGTGTCTCCGCGCCCTTGCGGCTCGCCGGCGAGGCCGCCGAATGAGATACCGATATCGGTGATCGCGATGCGCGGGATGGAGACGGTTGGAATCGGTCCAACGCCGATGCCGATGGCCGTGGGATCAGTCAGATTATTTGGAATAAATGTGATGTGAATGCGGTTGAAACCGAGACGCGTTTCATTCACGACCGCGGAACTGAAACTGTGAGTGAAGTTAACGGTGCCGATCTGGCGATGGGAAGCGCGGGTGTCACCAAAGCCAGGAATGTTTGCCGGGCCTTGCGTCGGTTCCTGGCGGAAATCCTTTTGAAAAGCGTAATAAATGTGCAGATTGGTGGCGTCAGAGATATTGAAACGCGTGTCGCCTGTCCATTGATCGATGTTCACTGGCGCGACTGCGGAACCGAGGAAACGAGTGCCGGTGGAATCATTCGCAGCCGCAGGCATCAAGTTGGTGAGCGCCACTACCGCCGGAATGCCGGATGCTAACGCTGCTGCCCTGTTGGCGGGAGAAAGCAATACAGAGTTGGTGTTGAGACCCTGGCGTTGACGGGTACCTTCATAGCTGGCGAAAAAGAACGCCTTGTTACGGACGATGGGACCACCGATGGCGCCGCCGAATTCATTGCGCTTCAATGACGACTGCGGCTGTGTGGTGGGGTTGAAGGCGTTGCGCGCGTCAAACGCATTGTTGCGCAAGAACTCGAATAACTCACCGTGGAAATTGTTCGTGCCGGAGCGAGTGGCAATATTCACGATAGCGCCGGAGCTTCGTCCTGACTCAGCGCTGTAAGTTGAGTTGTCCACCTTGAATTCAGACACGGTGTTGATCGATGGCTGGAAGGTGAGCTGATTCTGAACACCGTCATTCAAATTGATGCCGTTGACCATGAAGTTCACGGCATCTTCGCGGTTGCCCGCGGTGTTGAAGGCGAAAGAACCTTGTCCGCGAAGAGGCGCGGTGAGGAACCCGTTCTGCGGTGGAGTCACGGAGCCGGGAATCAACAGTCCGAGATCGACGAAGTGACGTCCGTTGAGCGGAATCTCCTGCACCGTGCGTTGTTCGATCACTTGCCCTACGCTTTGCGTTGTGCTCTCCACCAGCGGCGCGGCCTCAGTTACGGTGACCGTCTCATTCGTGTTGCCAACTTTCATTGAGGCATTCACGGGAACAGTGCGGGCAACGTCGAGTTGCACGTTATTGCTGACCTGCTTCTGCATGCCGGCAGCTTCGATCGTCACGGAGTAGGTGCCCGGCGGAAGCGAGGCGGCAAGATAGTTGCCGTCAGAATCGGTTTGTACAACGCGATCCGTACCGGTGTTCACGTTGTGAATGGTGACCTTTGCGTTGGAGACAACAGCACCAGTCGAGTCTGTGACCGTTCCCTGGATGTTGCCGGTGGATTGCGCAACTGCAAATACTGCAGTCAAGAAAAAGATTATGGCGATAAGTAGTGAGCGCGAGAAGCGGACGTTCATTTGTTGCCTCCGGGAGGAGCGGAAAGATGTTTTGGGCCGTGCGCGCTGAAGGCGCATGCATCAGACGAACGATAAGCCAGATTGTTACTGAAAGTCAATTCGCAGACGCATTACTAAATCTCATAGTGATGAGCAATGGTCAATGAATAAATATAGATTCGTGGAATGCAGGTAAAACATTTGAAACCAACTAGTTGGAGCTTGCCGTCGCGAGCTTGCAGCCGGGGGACCTCCCAAAAAAAGAAGCCCCACCCAGAGCGGGCGGGGCGAGAGTTCTGGTGACGCGACGATGCTACTTGTATTCGTTCTTGTAGATAACCCCACCCTTCATCACGAACTGCACATGTTCGGTGGCAGTGATGTCCTGCGTGGCATCGGCGTCGGTGGCGATGATGTCTGCAAGTTTGCCCGGCTCGATGCTGCCGATGCGGGATGACCATCCGAGAAGATCTGCGGCGTTAACGGTGGCGGTCTGAAGAGCTTGCGCGGGAGTAAGTCCGTACTTAACGAACTTGGCAAGCTGATGCGCGTTGAGTCCGTGCGGATAAACTGCGGCGTCTGTGCCGAACGCCGTCTTCACGCCGGACATCATGGCGTGCGCAACGTTCCTGTCTGCGACAGCGGAGACGTCAAGCATCTTTTGCCTGTAGATCTCGGGGAATCCGATCTTGGCCATGTTTTCCATCATCCAGTCACTCAAGTATGTGGTGGGGACCATATAGGTGCCGTTCTTCTTGAGCACAGCGATGGCTTCATCATCTATATAGGACGCGTGCTCGACAGAATCGATGCCGGCTTCTGACGCCCAGATAATGGCTTGCTTGCCGTGAGCATGAGCCGCGACTTTGCGGCCGAGACGATGCGCGTCCGCAGCGATGGCCTTGAGTTCTTCGAGAGTGTACTGCGAGGCTTGCGGATCGTCGCCCTTGGAGAGCACGCCACCGGATGCGCAGACCTTAATGACATCCGCACCGTACTTGATGTTCTGGCGAACTTTGGCTTGAACGGCGGCGATGCCATCGGCGACGCCGTCTGCCTGCACGTGATATTCGAAAGGCAAAAGATTGTTGTCGCAGTGTCCGCCGGTGATGCCAAGTGGAGGGCCGCTGGCGTCAATGCGCGGGCCGGGCAGAGCGCCGGAGTTAATGGTGTCACGCAGGGCGATGTCGGAGTATCCACCCGCGCCGAGATTGCGAACCGTGGTAAATCCGGCTTCGAGCGTGGTCTTCGCGTTCACCGCCCCGTTCAGCGCTTCTTGCGCGGTAGAGATGCTGAGCTCAGCGTATCCGAAATGAAATGGATCGCCGGTGAGGTGCGTGTGGACGTCGATAAGTCCGGGAAGGACATTGGGGAGATCGATGGTGTTGTCAGCGGATGTGGGAGCCGTGCCGCTGACGGAAACAATCTTGTCACCTTCGATGACTATGTATTGGTTGGTAAGAGTGTGGCCGGATTTAGCGTCAAAGAGTTTGTTGGCATGGATTACGGTGCGCTGGGCGAAGGCCGTGGTGGCGAGGAGGAGGATGAGAAATAGATTTTTCATGCGCGGGGATTGTAGCAGGGCAGTAGTTAGTGGTTAGTAGTTAGTTGTTAGGACGAGATGCAGTGGTATTAGGAGAAGGCAGATCTTGATGGGTTCCCACCCTATCGTCGCGAAGAACAAGCGCGCGACGAAAAGGGATGGGGCACGTTCTCTCAAAGGGTTGCGACGGAAATCCCCACCTTAATCGCCAACAGCAGGCTATGAAGGTGCGGCACCCTTGTTCGTGTTCTAACGGCCGACGTCGAGGTGGTCGAAGTTCATCAGCGCGTTGAAGAGCAGGGAGAAGCTGCCCATGGTCTCGTCTCGCCAGAAGGGATTGATGGCGAAAAGTACTACGTGACCTTTGCCCAT
>JAICWB010000290.1 GCA_025935035.1 Terriglobales bacterium | reverse complement strand
GCCATCGCCGAGCGGAGCAACATAGGCCCGCGCCGCAACGCTAGTCTTCGCGACATCGCCGGCTTCGCTTTGTAACGCCAGGACAAATCGATCGAGCCCGAGCGCAAATCCAATGCCCGGCGCCTTCGGTCCGCCCAGCGCTTCAGACAATCCGTCATACCGTCCGCCGCCGAGCAAAGCGCTCTGCGCTCCCAGTCCGCCGTGTGTAAATTCGAAGGTCGTTCGCGTGTAATAGTCCAGCCCGCGTACCATGCGGTCATTGATGGAATACTTCACGCCCACCGCGTCGAGAATCTTTTTTACTTCCGCAAAGTGCGCGCGGCAGACATCGTCGAGATATTCCGAAATCTTCGGCAGTTTCTCGATGATGGGCTGGTCTTCGGGGACTTTGCAATCAAGCACGCGCAACGGATTTGTCTCCGCGCGACGCTTGCAGTCGTCGCACATGTGTCCGACGACAGGTTTCAGCGCCGCTCGCAAAGCTTCGTTGTATTTCGCGCGGTCAGTCGCACAACCGACCGAATTCAATTGCAGGTTCCAATTCTTGATGGCCACGCGATCCAGCAGCGTAGCCAGCATCTCAATGACTTCGGCATCGCGCGCGGGAGATTCGCTGCCCGCGCTCGGCGGCCCAATGGCCTCCGCGCCGATCTGATAGAACTGCCGGTATCGACCCTTCTGCGGACGCTCCCGTCGAAATTGCGGCCCAATGTAATAAAGCTTCTGCAATTGTCCGGAGTCGCCGAGCTTGTGCTCGATGTATGCGCGAACGACGCCCGCGGTGTTTTCCGGACGCAGCGTCAACGATTGCGCCTTTTCGCTCTGCGCACGCGCCCGGTCTTCCCAGGTGAACATCTCTTTGCCCACGATGTCGGTCTCTTCGCCCACGCTGCGCGAGAACAGGGCAGTGTCCTCAAAGATGGGAGTGCGAATCTCGCGGAAGTTGTAGAGATGGAAGACCTCGCGCGCCCGCTCCTCTACGAATTCGAAAAGGGCAGAGTCCGGCGGAAGGATATCACGCGTGCCGCGCACGGCTTTGACGAGTTGTCGGTTATCGGTCATTTCGTATCGGTCGAATTACACCGAGTCAATTCCTGCCATCTTGAGAAGATGCCTAAGGAGCCCGGTTTTTAGCGGTTGATTGCCGTGCACGGGTACTGATAGGCGGACAACGCTGCCAGTTTTACCAAGAATGTGGTGACTGCCTTTGATGCGCAAGACGTGCCAGCCTTGGGACTCCAGCAACTTAAGAAGTTCTTTGCCGGAGAGAGGCTTCATATTGCAATTTCGAGAACTTGGTCCTTGGAGCTCTTCTTAATATCTTGAACGTCGACTGACAAACAGCCTTCGACGGCTTCGTAGAGATTAGCTAGAAGATCCTGAAAGGTTTCGCCTTGTGTGGCGCAGCCCGGTATGGCCGGAACTTCGGCCCAATAACCGCCTTCTTCTGCTTCGTGAACTACAACTTTCACTTTCATGAGAGGCTCCTGACTAACTATATCCGAGCCATTATTTTTCGGCCAATTCTTTCAAATACTGTTCCGTGTACCCCAAATAATTCCGCGCATAAGTCATGATGCTCTCTTGCGCGGCGTCGTCCAGCGTACGTTTGAACTTGCCCGGCGTGCCCATCCACAACGAGCGCGGTTCCACAACCGTCCCTTCCGGGATCACGGTCCCAGCGGCGATGATGCTGCCCTCGCCGATGCGCGCATTGTTCAGAATGACCACACCCATACCGATGAGGCAGCGGTCCCCGACTGTGCATCCGTGCAGCGTCACCGAATGGCCGATGGTCACCCAATCGCCCAGGATGACTTTGTACTTGTTCAGCATGCCGTGCAGCACGCTGCAATCCTGCACGTTGGAATTGGCGCCAATAACGATGGAGTTCACATCGCCGCGCACCACCGCGTTCATCCAAACGCTGCTGCGGTCACCGATGGTCACGTCGCCAATGATCTGCGCGGATTCGTCTATGTAGCATCCCGCGCCGACCTTCGGCATTACACCTTTATATGGACGGATCATGAAGTATTGAAAATATCACGAGAGGTTATCGGTTGTCGGTCTTCGGTTTTCGGGCAAAGGTCGAAAACCCTACACGGGGCAAGGGACAACGGAAAGTCTAAGGCGGCTACGCCGTGAACCGGCGGGAGATGAATCCAGGCTTCTCTCCATGTTCTCAGTGGCTTCGTGTGAATTCGCTCTTGTCCGGTTTTCGTAAATTTTCGCAGCGGCGCTTGCGCGGATTCAATGCAGTGCTATAAAGCTGGCGTCATGTCCCCCCGAACCCTCATCATCATTTGCCTTCTCGGCGCTACGCTCCATGCGCAGGACGCGTCCACCGGCGCGATTCGCGGCACCGTCACGGACATTTCCCACGCGGCCATTCCATCGGCCAATGTCACGCTCACTCAGTCTTCGACTGGGGTCATTCGCACAGCGCGGACTGATGCCCAGGGCGATTTCATCTTCGACCTATTACCACCTGCGGACTACGTCATCATCATCTCAGCGCCGGGAATGACCGAGCACAAAGCCACTAACATCAAGGTCGATCTTGGCGAAAGCGTCAAACTTCCCATCACTCTCCGCATCGCCGGGTCGAACGAAACCGTCAACGTCTCCGGCGATACGCCAATGGTTGACACACAGCCTTCAGCCGTCTCTGACGTGATTGACGAACGCGCCATTGCTGAGCTGCCGCTTAACGGACGTCGTTTCACCGATCTAGTCCTGCTCACGCCGGGCGTCACGCAAGATCCACGCGGGCTTTCGGCTTCCACGAACGGCGATCTCGCCTTTGGCGGTGTCCGCGGATTCCAATCCAGCTTTCTCGTAGATGGCGCAGACAACAACAACGGATTCTTCGCCCAAGCCGCCGGACGCTACCGCGCTCCTTATAACTTCAGCAATGAAGTGGTGCAAGAATTCCGCGTATCGTCGAATACCTACGGCGCGGAATTAGGCCGCTCCGGCGGCGCAGTCATCAACGTCGTGACCAAGTCCGGCTCGAACGTCACTCACGGCAGCCTCTTTTATTACTTGCGCGATGGTCGCGCTGCCGCCACACATCCATTCGTGCGCAAGAAATATCCTGACCGGCAGAACCAGTTCGGCGCCACGCTTAGCGGCCCCGTTGTCCGCAACAAGATCTTTTACTTCGCCGGATTCGACCAAAGCATCTTCCACATTCCGAGCGTGGTGCAATTCGCGGACGGCACTTCCGCCATCACGCCGACCACTGCAGACTACGAACCTTCAGACAAAGCCTTAGTCTTCACCGCAGCAGACAAACTCAACAAACTTGCTGGCGAATTTCCCGCTGCACT
>JAICWB010000248.1 GCA_025935035.1 Terriglobales bacterium | reverse complement strand
TCGCATTCCGCGGTTCGCCTAACAAGCCCGTGCGCTCCTTCTCGCAAAGCGATCTGTGGACAGTCGCAGCCACAGCGAACGCCAAGCCCACAAACCTCACCACAAACTTCGATTGGGAGATGGGAAGTGGTCCCGGTGGTGACCAGCATCCTCCGCGAGGCGGCGGACGCGCAACTCCAGTCTGGTCCGCAGACGGCAAGACTATCGTCGACGTTGTCCTGAAAGAAGGGGCGTCCAACCTCTATCGCTTTGACGCCGCCACCGGCGCAGCCACCGAACTGACAAAAGGGAAGCACGACGTCTTCTCCTTCACCGCATCCGCCGACGGCACCAAATTCGCCTACGTAGAATCCACGCCCACCAAGATCACTGACATCTTCGTCTGTGACGCGAGTGGCAACGAGAAGCAGCTCACTCATGTCAACGACAAGTTGCTCTCGCACATCAACCTCACCGAGCCCGAAGACGTCTGGTACACCAGCTTCGACGGCAAGAAGATCGAGACATGGGTGCAGAAACCGCCAGACTTCGATCCCAACAAAAAATACCCGCTGATCCTCAACATCCACGGGGGACCGCACACCGCCTACGGCTACACCTTTGACCATGAGATCCAGTGGATGGCCGCCAAAGGTTACGTCGTCATCTATCCCAACCCGCGAGGCAGCACCAGCTACGGCCAGGACTTCGGCAACATCATCCAATACCGCTATCCCGGCGACGACTACAAAGATCTGATGGCCGGTGTGGACGAACTCATCAGGCGCGGATACATCGACGAAAAGCACATGGGCGTGACCGGCGGCAGCGGCGGCGGCTTGCTCACTGACTGGGTCGTCGGACACACCACGCGCTTCGCCGCAGCCGTCGCCCAACGTGACATCGCCGATTGGTCCGCATGGTGGTACTCCGCGGACTTCACGCTCTTCCAGCCATCATGGTTCAAGGGTCCGCCGTGGGAGCAGGAAGCCGACTTCAAAGCGCGTTCGCCTATCACCTACATCAAGAACGTGAGAACACCGATGATGTTCATCCTCGGCGACTCTGACCTGCGGACACCGCCGGTGACAGGCGGCGAAGAGATGTTCCGCGCGCTCAAATACATGCACATTCCAGCAGTCATGGTGCGCTTCCCGCGTGAGACACACGAACTCTCCCGCTCAGGTGAGCCGTGGCACCGCGTAGAGCGGCTGGAGAACATCCTCAACTGGTTTGATATTTACTTGCAAGGCAAACAGATTCCCGGCTACGACCCAGACCCGGAGAAGAATGTCGAGGGCGCAAAGTTGACGGAGTAAAGCTATCCGTCCGGAGGACGACCTGAAACTAGCCCGGCGCGATAAGCGCCGGGCTTTTGATTTTTCTAAGAACTAGAAACGAGAAACTAGAAACTACTTTTACGCCGTCTGCGATTTCGCCGCCTGCAGCACGCCTCTTACCTGCGTGATGGCTTTCTGAAGGCGCATGCCGGTAGCGTCGAGAGCTTTGGCTTTTTCCGCGAGCCCGCGTTGTTCGGCCATCTTGAGGATCTCGCCCGCCACACGGAAGTACGTAGTCGAAGCCTGCACGAGATAATTCAATGAATCCATGTGCGGCTTCCACATGTGAGAGGAGTCCTGCTTCTTGGCGAAGAATTGCTGTTCGCTGGTCAGCACCACTTGCACTGCCACCAGAAATCCCATGATGGCGGCAAAATCGGCACGAAAGCTTTTCTCTGCGCCATAATCTGCGCGGAGCGCCTCATTCTCCGCCGGGGACAAAGGCAAGACTGTATCGCCCGCAGGAACCGCATTCGTCTTGTCGGCTTTCTTCACCAACTGACATAGCGACTCATATTGCGAGCGGACTTTGCCGTCTTCCACCTGATTGCCGCAGGCGAGCTGATCGAGCAAACTCTTCGCCGATGCGGTTGGTGCACCCGTCGCGCTACGCACACTCGATGCCGCCGGCGGCGGAGGCGGCGCTTGCACATTCACGCTACTCGCCGAGCGCTGTGATTGCGGACGCCCTTTTTCCTTCTGGTCAACCACCTTCTTGAAGCGGGAAATCTTCCGGAAGTGCTCCTGCGCTTTGCCGTATTCCAGGTTCTTGGTCGTCTGTTCTTCCACGTCTGCCAGGTGCTTCACGATGACGCCTTCGTCCAGCTTGCTCATGATGCTGGCGCCTTCTTCCTGCACCACTGCGGCAAAGTTCTTGATCTGCTCCGTCGTGATGGTGAACAAGCGGTCAAAGCGCTTGCCGAACATGAAGTTGTACGCGGCCACATTCGTCAGCACCGACGGATGATAGAACGACGCCCCGAATGACTGTTTCAAGTCGCGGACACGCTGCACGATCTGCGAATCCATCAACTGGTCGAACGTGCGGAAGTCTTCCACTTCCTGGTGAAGGAACTCAAACTCTTGCAGCAGACGCTTTGCGTCGGGCGTAAGCTCCGGCACTTCAACATCGCCCACCGTTTGCAACATGGTGTTCTCAAACTCTTTCACACACTGCATGATGAAGTGGTAGCGGTCGTTCGTCTGCGGTATCGCCTTCTTGCTGATGTCTGATTCGCGATACAAGAACGTAGCCACGCAATCGGCCTTGTCGCGGTCACTCTCTTCCGCGGAATGTTTGTTCACGTAATAACGCAGTAACGCGACCGCCGTCTCCGGTGGTAGCTGGCCTTTCAGCGCGTCGCGGATCGTGATGGGCGCAATGGCAAAGTCCAGCACTGCCAGCCAGCGGTGCAGAATGGCGATCGCCTGCTCCGCATGGCCCTGGTCCGGCGACTTCGCCTCCACCGGCAGCGGCACCGCGAACTGCAGCTTGTCTTCAAGCACCGCAATATAAAAGGTGTTGACCGCGACAAGGTCAAAAAGTTGTTGTACTGGGTCTTGCGGCATAAAGGACTCAAAAAGAGATTGGGGAAGCGGGCTACAGTGTAGTTGAGTCCCAGCCGCTAAACAAGCGGCGATTCCGCTTAGAGTCACTGTAACTTCACTCTGTCAGCAAAGCGGCTTGCCTTTTCGGGAAGCGGAAAACCGGAAAGGGGAACCCAGTTTTTCAGCCGTTCGAGCTCAACCGACCCCCCACAAACTCCAGGCCGATCTTCTCCTTCGAGCTGTACCGCACCACCATATCTATGGTGTTGCTGGTCTGCGACCCCGGCTCCATCACCGTGATCTGCACTTGCTCGCCGGCCTTGAGTGAGTCCGCGACATCAGCATTCTTCGGCACCACCGTCATCCCGCCACCGGACGCCTGCGAAACATGCCCCAGCTCGCGACCCGAAGCATCCACCGCGATGGCGTGGTCAGAGAGATCCAGCCGCTGGAACTGACGGCGGTCGCTCGCCCTGCGCTCGTCGGTCGGTTTGGTCATTTGCCACCCAGCACGATCTTGGCAATGGTGTTCAACTGCATGTTGCTGGTGCCTTCGTAGATCTTGCCGATCTTCGCGTCGCGATAATACTTCTCCACGGGATAATCCTTCACAAATCCGTATCCCCCGTAGAGCTCAACCGCCAGCGAGCAGACGCGCTCGGCCACCTGCGACGCGAACAGCTTCGTCATCGCCGCTTCTTTCACAAAATCGTGTCCTGCATCTTTCATGCGCGCGGCGTTGTACACCATCATGCGGGCAGCTTCCAGGTCTGTGGCTGCCTGCGCAAGCTGGAACTGGACGCCTTGGTATTCGGCAATGGCTTTGCCAAACTGTTTGCGCTCTTTCACGTAATTGGCTGCGTGGTGCCACGCGCCGGTGGCCATGCCCAGCATCTGCGCGCCAATCCCGATGCGCCCTTCGTTCAGCGTCTCAATAGCTATCTTGTAGCCTTTGCCTACCTGGCCCAGCACGTTGGCTTTGGGCACTTTGCAGTCGTCCAGGATCAGCTCACAGGTGCTGCTGGCGCGGATACCCAGCTTGTCTTCCTTCTTGCCGACGCTGAATCCGGGAAATGATTTCTCGACCAGGAAGCCGGTGATGCCACGATATCCCGCGCTCGGGTCGATGTTCGCGAACAGCACGAACAATGCCGCTTCCTTGGCGTTGGTGATCCAAAGCTTCTGTCCGTTGAGCAGGAAGTGGTCGCCCTTGTCTTCGGCTTTAGTCTGCAGCGCGAAGGCATCGGAACCGCTGGCCGCTTCGCTCAGCGCGTATGCGCCCACGGTGTCAGCGGCCAGCTTCGGCAGGTATTTTTTCTTCTGCTCGTCATTGGCCCAGCGCAGCAGCGCGTTGATCACCAGCGTGTTCTGCACATCCACCAGCACGCCGGCGCTGGCGTCCACACGCGAAATCTCTTCCACCGCCAGAATGGCCTCAAAGAACGTGCCGTTGCCGCCGCCGTATTGCTCGGGAATCTCAATGCCCATCAGACCAAGCTGGAAGAATTCCTTGATCAAGCCGGCGTCAAAGACCTGTTTCTCGT
>JAICWB010000306.1 GCA_025935035.1 Terriglobales bacterium | reverse complement strand
TTGCCTTTGCCTTCTTCTCTCCGTCTTTCTCCGCCTTCAATTGTTCGGGCGGCTTGTTCGGCGCAAGGTCCTTTTTGCTTAGGTCCTGCGGCGTGGGATAGTCGAACGGTTCCTTGGCTTCGGCCGGCTTCTTTTCTGAAGTCTGCTTCTTGTCTTTCTTGTCTGCTGCTTTTTTCTGTGCGCCTTCGTCTTTCGGCCGCTGATTCACCAACGCTACGCTGATTGCGCCGTTGTAATCGGCCGCCAGTTCCCATCCGCGATCATGCTGCGTAGATTCCATCTTCGAGATCAGCGTTCCGTAACTTCCCGGATGAAATGGGGCTGCCCGGAACATGAACCAGCCTCCCGCGGAGAACGCTTGGCTGGCCTCGTAATTGCCGGCCTGCCCCAGCAGCACCCGCGTACTCGATTGCATACGGAAATCAGGCCACAGCCACGTGGTCTCGCCCCACTCCGGTTTCATGGTCGTGGTCTTAAAGCTGGCGGGGTTCGCATTGGGCGCGCTATTCTTCAACGCCTCGCCGGTACCTTCATCAAGGCGCAATCGGACTGCCAGTCCTTCCATCGAAACTGGACGCGCCGGGTCCTTCTTGGACGTCAGCCATTGCGCGACCAATTTCGAGGCATCAACACGCATCGCATTCAGTTTTTGCTGGAGCTCCGACCGGCGCGCCAGCACGCCGTCGTATGCCCCTTCCTCCGCGGCTTTTGGGACTCGCACCACCGGCGTCCACACCGGGCGATCGTCGTTGAAAGGCTTCTCATCCAGATTGTTGAAGAAGGCGCTCAGAGAATAGAAATCGCGCTGCGTAGTTGGATCGAACTTGTGATCGTGGCAGACCGCACAACCAACGGTCAGCCCCATGAAGGTAGCGCCGTAGGCTTCGGTGCGTTCGCGCGCGATGTTGACGCGCAACTGTTCCGGAATCGTCCCACCTTCGTTGCTGCTGACGCCCAGACGCACATAACCGCTGCCGATTAGCGGATCGAGAGTCTTCATCGGCATCAAGTCGCCAGCAATCTGCTCCATCGCAAATTGGTCGAAACGTTTGTTGTTATTGAATGAGCGAATCACGTAATCGCGATACGGCCAGATGTCACGGCTGTTATCGAAGTGCAGTCCATACGTATCCGCGTAGCGGGCGTAGTCGAGCCAGTAGCGCGCGCGTTGCTCCCCGAAAGTCGGCTGCGCCAGCAGTCGATCGACTAGATGCTCGTATGCATCCGGCGATGAATCATTCACGAAAGCGCGCACCTCATCTGGCGAAGGCAAGAGGCCAGTGAGATCCAATGTCACTCGTCGGATGAGCGCCGGCTTGTCCGCCTCGGCAGAAGGCTGCAGACCTTGTTTGTCCAGTTTCGCGAAGATGAAATTGTCGATCGCGTTCCTGGCCCAAGCGTCACTTTGCGCATCGTGAGGAACAGTTGGTCGAACCGGCGCTTCAAAAGCCCAATGCGGACGATAGACCGCGCCTTGCTTGATCCACTCCTTCAAAATCGCGATCTCGCCGGCGCTCATCGGCTTAGCCTCGCCTTGCGCATTTTGCGGCATGAGGTAGTGCGGGTCTTTCGACTCGATTCGCTTGACTAGTTCACTCTTCTCGGGATGGCCGGGGATAATCGCGTCGCGATGTCCCTCGCGCTTCCTCATCGCCCATTCCGCGAGATCAAGCCGCAGGCCCGCTTTGCGCATCTCCGGATCGGGGCCGTGGCAACTGAAGCAGCGGCTGGCAAGGATTGGCTGCACGTCCTGATTGAAGTCCAGATGGCGAGAGATTTGAGTCTGCTGGCGGTTGCAACCAATCGTCACAGTTAATGCAAGAACAATGACCGCAAATGCGAAGCGACGCCATAACACTCGGGGATCTTGAACAGAATTTTGGGAGCAATCAGAGGAGCGGAAACGCCAGCCGAATAATTTAGTCAACACCGACCCACAAATAGAAACGAAGATTGCTGCACCCGGGAGTTATCCGACTACGAAGTCCACGAAATGAAAGGGGCGCGGAATCGCGCTTCTTTCGCGGACAGAAGTCTCTCACCACACACTAGGGTTGTCAACAACTTGCAGCAGCTTTCCCCAGGGCAAAGGGGTGGACGGATTCTTTATGCCTAATGGATCGGTGGTGAATTTACGACCAGCACTTACCCTGACCTAGCTGAGTTCCAGATCTACTGGCACGAGAGCGTCGGAATTTTAAAAATGCCGGTCCTCTGAAATACCGATTCCGTGCCATGTCACAGGCTTCCTCGGTTGGTTACGAAGGAATACTTGCAGTGGCTGCGACCGCTTGCTTCCGGCTGTGCCAATAACCCAATACTGCAAAAAGAAGGACAGCGGGCAGGCCGGTCAGTCCGCAAGCAATAAAGAAAATGCCGTAACCATGAATGAGGCCGAACGTGGTGCTCAGCCTTTCGACCTCAGCGCCGGAAAACCCTTTCAATATCTTCCCCAGCCAGGCATAGGTTGAGCTCAAGAGCGCATACTGCGTGGCGGTGTACCCAATGTTAGTAAGGCTCGACATGTACGCTATGAGCGCAACGCCAGCAAAGCTGATGCTGAAGTTATCGCCGGCCATGACTAGCGCGAACAGGCGAATGCTCGTGCCCGAGAACGCGAGAGCGGCATACGCGGCAATTGACGCTGCCTGCAGAATGCCCCCGATGATCAGCGCACGCATGTAGCCAAGCTTTAGCGAACAGAATCCGCCCGCCGCAATACCCGCGAAGGTAGCAATAGCTCCGATTGAGCCGCGCACCGCTCCGACCGTTTGCTTCGAAAGACCGATGTCATGGTAGTAGGGATTTGCCATCGGACCCATGACGTAGTCAGGCAGGCGGTACAGGCTGATGGCCGCCAACATAACGAGCGCGAGCCAGCCATGTGCGCGGAAAAACGCGATGAACGGGCCCACAACGGCGTCAAAGAAACCGCGCGGCGTCCAAATCGGCGCTTCGTGTTGCTTCTTGTCCATCACCGCATCCGCGCGCTCGGGTTCCTTTGCAAACCAGGTTGCGATGATTCCAATGGCCATGCACGCGCCGTAAATACCATAGGACATGCGCCAGCCCACGGCCGCTGCCACGATAAGGATGAGGGAATCCGTGGCCAGGATCGCCAAACGGTAGCTGAACTGATAGGCAGAGGCGAGGAGGCCC
>JAICWB010000089.1 GCA_025935035.1 Terriglobales bacterium | reverse complement strand
CGCAATCTTCCGCGCAATGATCCCGCTCTTACCCATACCCGTGACCACGACCCGTCCCGCGCAGGCATGCAGCATGTCCAGCGCGGCGTTGAATGCCGAAGACATTGGTCCAGCGATGCGCTCGGCCAATGCGCGCAAGGCCTCCGCCTCAATGCGGACTACGTTCTCTCCCGTGGAAGGCATTGCAGAGATGGTAACAAAAGGCAGTAGGCAGTAGTCGAGTAGTCAGGAAAAGAATGTGCTGCGATTTGTTAAGCTGTGTAGCGGTGACATCGCCTTCCACTTCGCCGAAGAAGCCGCATCCCATCATGCTCTGCCGCGACCGCGTGGCACTGGTGCCCATGGAACCCGCTCACGCCGACGCCCTTTATGACGCCGGCCGCGACCCCAAGATATTCGAGTTCTGGAGCGTGCCCATGAAGACACGCGAAGATTTCCATGAATTCGTGCGCGTGGCGCTGGCCAATCGCGACAAACTAGGTGACGTTCCATGGGTGGTCTTCGACAAAGAACAGAAACGTATCGTGGGCAGCACACGTTTGTTTGACGTGCAGCCGCACAATCGCAATGCGGAGATCGGCCACACCTGGTATGACTCTGCCGTGTGGCGCAGCAAGGTCAACACCGAGTGCAAGTACCTCATCCTGAAACAGTGCTTTGAAGAATGGGACATGCTGCGGGTGCAACTCAAGACTTGCTCGCGCAACCAGCGTTCACAAGACGCCATGGCACGCTTAGGCGCGACCCGCGAAGGCGTGCTGCGCGACCATGTGATCATCCATGATGGATACGTGCGCAGCAGCGTTTACTTCAGCATCCTGGCCCGCGAATGGCCTGAGGTGAAGAAGCGGCTGGAAGGCTTCTTGGCGAAAAGCTGACTTACCGCACTAACGCCAAACTACTAACGACTAACTACTAACGACTAACTACTAACGACTGCCTTTTCGGTTTCCACTTCTCCAGAAAATCGATCACATACTGCACTTTCATGCGCCGCGCCCCTTCGAACTCTCCACCTTTATCGGCATAGAGCAGCTTTCCGCTCGAATCCAGCACAGCGAGCGCAGGAACGCCTTTTTCCAAGTTCACGTGATACTTAATGGCTATATCGTTGTTCTTTGGCGGATTCGTTTTGCCGATGTCGATGTGCACCACCACGTAATTCTTTTCCAGCAGTGGCTCGACATCCGCATTGTGATGAAAAGTGTTGTCCAGGATGTGGCAGTCGAGGCACCAGTCCGCGCCGAAGTCTAGCAGCACGCGTTTGTGTTCTTTTGCCGCTTGGGTGATCGCGGCCTTGATGTCTTTGCGCGCGTCATTGTCCGCGGGATAGAGCCCGGGCTTGAGTTCAGCAGGCGGCTGCATGATCTGGTCATGTGAGGCGAGCTGGGCGACCCCGCACAAGGAAAGCAGCCCGGCGATTAGAAATGTTCGTAAGAGAAGCATGGGCGTTAGACTCCGCAATTCAGGAAAAGCTTCAAGAACCTTTGCGTCCCCCGCGTCCTTTGCGGTTCAAACTCGAGAAACTGCACTTCGCACCGCCAGCAACTCTTCCAACGTCCGCCGCAGGTTTTTGAGATCCAGCGCATTAGCGCCATCAGATTTTGCTTCCTTAGGGTTGTCGTGCACTTCCATGAACACGCCGTCCACCCCGGCTGCGACCGCAGCGCGCGAGAGGACAGGAATGAATTCGGGCTGTCCGCCGGATGCGCCGTTGCTGCTCGATGGAAGCTGCACGGAATGGGTAGCGTCGAATACTACGGGCGCGAACTCACGCATGATGGCGAGGCCGCGCATGTCCACTACGAGATTGTTGTAACCGAAGGATGAGCCGCGTTCGGTCAACACAACTTTGTCGTTGCCCGCCTCGCGGACTTTGTTGACTGCGTGCTTCATGTCCGCCGGTGCGACGAACTGGCCCTTCTTTACGTTGACTACGCGTCCGGTCTTAGCCGCGGCGACCAGCAGGTCCGTCTGTCGGCAAAGGAAGGCGGGAATTTGCAGGACATCGACTCCTTCGGCGGCGCGAGCGCAATCGTGCGCATCATGTACATCAGTCAGGACCGGCACACCGACTTTCTCGCGAATCTTCTTCAGGATCTTCGCCCCTTCTTCCAACCCCGGTCCGCGGAAACTTTGCAGCGATGTGCGATTGGCTTTGTCGTATGACGCCTTGAAGATGTAAGGCATCTTCTGGCGCTGCGCTTCCGCGGCAATAGCCTCAGCCATTTTCATGGCGTGAGCTTCACTCTCGATCACACAGGGCCCGGCGATGAGAAATAGGTCAGCTCCGCCGACGGTGACGGAACTGTTCGGTATTTGGAAAGATCTCACTGATGATTGTTTTACCACGGAGCCACGGAGAACGCGGAGCTACTTCCTCGTTCTCAGGAACATCTCTTTCCCTGCGCCAAACTCCACCTCTTTAACATGCGACCGCTTCGCGTATGCCGCGCCCACAAAGCTCTTGAATAGCGGATGCGCCTCCAGCGGCTTGCTCTTAAACTCCGGATGGAACTGGCAGCCGAGGAAATAAGGATGATCGGCGCGGTCGAGTTCTACGATCTCAACGTAGGTGCCGTCGAGCGTCGAACCAGTGATCTTCAGTCCCGCGCCGCAGAGAAGCGCTTCGTACTCGCGGTTGAATTCGTAGCGATGGCGATGTCGCTCCGAGATGTCGAGCGTGCCGTAGGCTTCCGCCGCGTGTGAGCCCGGCGTAAGTTTGCAATCCCACGCGCCTAGGCGCATGGTGCCGCCCAGTTCGTCTATGCCGCGGAGTTCGCGCAGCTTATAGATGATGCGATGCGCGGTGGCTTGGTCGAACTCGCTCGAGTCGGCCTCCGCAAGTTTGCAAACGTCGCGCGCGTACTCGATGCACGCCGTCTGCATGCCCAGGCAGATGCCGAAGTAGGGAATCTTCTGCTCGCGCGCATAGCGGATGGCGTTCAGCATTCCGGCGATGCCGCGCTTGCCGAATCCACCGGGAACCAGTATGCCGTCAAAACCTTCGAGCTGCGACTCGAAACCTTCAGCCTCAAGCCCTTCCGCCTCCACCCAAACAAGATTCAATTTCAGGTTGTGCGCCAGCGAGGCATGGACCAACGCCTCTTTGAGTGACTTGTACGAATCCTCGTACTCCACATATTTGCCCACGATGGCGATCTCAACTGTGTCTTTCGGGTTGTAAACGCGATGGACAAGTTCCTGCCATGCGGTCAGGTCGCGGTCGGGGGCATCGAGACGAAGGTATTTCAACGCAAGCGTATCTACTTCCTCTTGGGCGAAGACCAGCGGAACTTCGTAAATGCTGGCTACATCTTTGGCCGTAATCACGGCCGGTTCCTCCACGTTGCAGAAGAGCGCGATCTTTTGCTTCATGTCTTTTGAGAGGAAGCGGTCAGTGCGGCAGAGAAGAATGTCTGGCTGGATACCGATGCTAAGCAGCTCTTTCACGCTGTGTTGCGTGGGCTTGGTCTTAAGCTCGCCTGCCGCGCCGATCCAGGGGACCAGCGTCACGTGCACGAAAACGGTGTTGTCGCGGCCCAGTTCCTGGCGCATCTGGCGGATGGCTTCTAGGAAGGGAAGTGATTCAATGTCACCAACGGTGCCGCCGATCTCTACCAGCGCCACATCAACATCCTGCGCGATCTTGCGCATGGCAGCCTTGATCTCATTCGTCACATGCGGGATGACTTGAACGGTCTTCCCGAGGTAATCTCCGCGGCGTTCTTTGGTGATGATCTGCTCGTAGATTCGGCCGGTGGTCCAGTTGTTATCGCGGCTGAGTTTGGCGTGAGTGAAGCGCTCGTAGTGGCCGAGGTCAAGGTCAGTCTCCGCGCCATCGTCAGTCACGAAGACTTCGCCGTGCTGAAAGGGCGACATGGTGCCGGGATCGACATTCAGGTACGGATCGAACTTCATCAGGTTCACTTTGAGGCCGCGGCTTTCGAGCAGGCATCCGACAGATGCCGCCGCCAGGCCTTTGCCCAGTGAGGAAACAACACCGCCGGTCACGAAGATGTACTTAGCAGACATGGGTAGCTCCCGGGTTGGTTGGATTGTCAGCGGAAATGAACGTGCGGCCGTGGGGACGGCAGGTCAGGCATTTGGACTTTGAGGAATCGTTGTGCGAGGAATCCGAGTAGGGGTGCACAATCAATTATGGCAGAATTGAGTCGGGCGCGAAAGAGCGTAATCGATGTGTAAACTTCCGCCAGATTTTGCATCTAACCTAGTGCATACCCAGAGTTGCTGAACGTTCAAACCTGCTCGGAATGAAGACCCTTAGCCAGATCGTCCTACTGATCGCAACAGTATTGTCTCTGTCCGTCTTCAGCGCTGCGCAATCACAGGGCAAGCGTCTCATCCTCAAAGATGGCAGTTACCAAGTCGCACGTGAGTGGCAGGTCAACGGAGACCGTGTCCGCTTTTTCAGCAATGAGCGCTATGACTGGGAAGAGATTCCTACATCTCTCGTCGATTGGCCGGCGACCAACAAATACGAGAAAGAGCGTGAAGCAGGAAAGCTGGAAGCGCAGAAGCAGGCTACCGCGCAGGATGAAGCTGACCGTGCTGAAGAAGAAGCCGCTTCTCCGACCGTTGCGCCCGGACTGCGCCTGCCGGAACAAGGCGGCATCTTCCTTTTTGAGCTGTATGACGGCAAGCCCCAACTAGATGAGCTTGTACAAAACGGCACCGACGTGAACAAGCACATGGGCAAGAACATTCTGCGGTCGGTGATCAATCCTTTGCCCACTGGCCCGCGCCAGACGGTGGAACTCAAAGGCTCGCGTGCGCGCGTGCAATCGCACACTACGACCCCTGCCATCTATGTGGACATCAATTTCGATTCTGACAGCGACTCTGACGCCACCAGCGCGCGCAGTTCAGATGCCGACGACAACGCCGTCCCCGTGAATGACCGCTTCAAGATCGTGCGGCTGCAACAGAAGGGCGAGGTGCGCGTGGTCAGCAACTTGAAGATCGCGCTTACCGGCCGCATGAAAGAACAGCGCGATCTGGTGGACACTACCTCGACAGCCATCTCAAAAGATTGGCTGAAGCTCGTCCCGTCGCAACCATTGGAACCCGGCGAATACGCGCTGATAGAGATGCTGAATGCCAAACAGATGAATCTTTATGTCTGGGATTTTGGCGTAGATCCGAACGCTCCCGCGAACCCGACAGCGTGGAAGCCCGCGCCGATCAAGCCGCTGCCAACCGGAACGGAAGACAGCCCGATACTGCATCCACCGCCGAAGAAAAAATAGTCTTGAGGCGCGTCGCTGACTTACCGCATCATCCCCTGCTGTGCGATCGCGATGTTGTCACGGCTATTGTTCTTCACCATGTACATCATCTCGTCCGCCTGGCGGATGATCTCATGAGCGCTCTTGGCGTCTTCAGGATAAGTCGCCAATCCCATGCTCGCCTTGATGGTGAGCGATACATTGCCTTCCATCTCAAACGGCATGCTGCGGATAGTCTCACGCAACCTGCGCGCCACCACTAAGCCCTGTTCCTTGCTCGTCTGCGGCAGCACCACCACGAATTCGTCTCCACCGTAGCGGAATGCGAAGTCGATCAAGCGGAGGCAAGCCTTCACGCGATATCCTATCTCGCTCAATAGGCGGCTGCCGATCAAGTGGCCGTGCACGTCATTCACCTGTTTGAAATGGTCAAGGTCAATGAAAACCACGCTGAACTCATAGTTGAAGCGCTGCGAGCGATAGACCTCTGACTCCAGCGTCTTATAAAGATGACGCGCGTTGTAGAGGCCGGTGCAATCGTCGGTGATGGTGAGTTCCTGGATCTTCTCAACCGCATGTGCGTTATCGATTGCGATGGCGGCGTAGTCGCACAGCGAGTGCAGGAAGAACATCTCGCTCTCGCCAAAACTTTCCAGCGGCGCATTGATCAACTGGATCACGGCCAGCACTTTATGTTTCGACTTTAGCGGCACACAGATCATGGAACGTGTCTGCCATTTGGTCATCTCGTCAATGCGTTTGGCGAAGCGCGGGTCGGTATACACATCCGGCACGATGAGTGACTCGCCGTGTTTGGCCACCCATCCGGCGATACCCTCGCCCACCTTCAGCCGCAACGTCTTCAATGTGTCCGCGGCCGGACCCACCGCGATAGCGAAATAAAGCTCTTCCTTTTGCTCGTCCACCAGCAGGAGCGACCACGTATCCGGCTTAAAGAATTTGGCAATGTTGTCCATCACCGTCTGCAAGACGGCATCGAGGTCGAGCGACGAGGTCAGGGCTTTGGCGACATCATGGAAGATGCCTATCTCTTCCAGGTGTCGAATGCGGCTTGTAGGACTGAATTCAGCCATAGGGACCGGCTCCCGCCCATCTAGCCTTGAGGGTAGCCAACTTGAGCGCATTATATGTCGAAGTTTTTACATTGAGCAATAAGCATTTAGCCACCCATGCCGGTTACTGAGGTTGAGCGTCTTCCGGCAAGTGTCTGGAAATGAGTTATTTAGTCGAATTACCCTCATAATTTAGTGTTTGACATGGCCAGAACACGCTCCTATGATTGCGGCTATTTCCACGGGATTTCCACAAGTTGCATGAGCCAAGAACCACAAAAGCCGCGTTGGCCGGAAGCCGAGATCAAGACAATCCCTAAGCGCCTTCCGAATGAATCCGGAAGCGGCGAAGCCGCGCGTGACGCCGACTCGTCCAGCAAGCGCGGATCATTCGGTGAACGCCTGCAGCGCGAGAGGGAACTGCGCGCTATATCGCTCGACGAGATCGCGAAATCGACGAAGATCGGCACGCGTTTGCTCCAGGCACTCGAAGCGGAAGAGTTTGACAAGCTTCCCGGTGGGATCTTCAACAAAGGATTTGTTCGCGCCTATGCGAAATATCTCGGCCTGGACGAAGAACAAGCAGTGACCGACTACATCGCGGCGGAGAACGAGAAGGAACGTGCTCGGCGTTCGCCATCAAGCGCGGAAGAGCGCAACATCAGCAATCCGAAATTGTTCGCTATCGAAGGCGGCGCGCGGCCTGACAATGTTTACAACATTCGCGCCAGCGCAGAAGTAGTAGAGCAAGACCCGCCACAAGGAAATGGATTCTTGATGGCTGCTGTGATTTTGGTTTTTGTGCTGGGTATCGGCGGATTCGGCTGGAAATATTACAGCACGCATTCTGACGCGAAGGCGGCGACGCCGGTTTCAGAGAAACCCGCACAGTCCACGCCGACAGTTCAGACACCTCAGCCGAGTCCAATCCAAACCCAGCCCACATCGACTGTTGCCACAGATTCCGTGACACCCGCATCAACGAACCCGGCGCAAGTTTCAGATGCAACTACCACTCCTGCAAAATCTTCGACAGATCCTTCTGCCGCGGCCGCAAAGAGACTTGACTCCGTCACACCCAAGCCGAACGATGCTTCATCTGATGCCAAGCTGACTGCGCCAACCGAAGCAGTCCAATCTGGCGCCTTCACTCTCGATCTCCGCGCTGACGAACAATCATGGGTACAGATCAGCTCTGAAGGCAAAGTGCTCTGGTCTGGCATGGTCAATAAAGACGCCACCAAGAGCTTTCATGCCACCAAGGAAATGATCGTGAAATTGGGGAATGCCCCGGCGGTCGAGCTCTCCTACAATGGCAAGCCTTTGCCTCGTTTTTCGCAAGACTCCAGGACGCGCACGCTGACTTTTACCTCTCAGGGCCTCAGCCCTCAGTAGCAGCGCCGCAGCGCGCTTCCATTCAGCCCTCAGAATCACCCGAATAATGCGCCAACCCGCATGCGACTGCCTCTTTGCTTACAACATCTTGCAGACCACATATCCTATGAGCGGAATTCAGGTTAAAATATAAGGATTCCAGCGACTTTTTAATTGCTTCCGCGGCACCCTCAATCCCGCGAGTTTGGCCTAAACCAACGCGAAGCGCTAATCAGATCCGCGCACAATCTTTAGGAGGATTGTAATTTTGTCTACCCGCGATAGGTTTTTGTTTACTTCTGAATCGGTGACCGAGGGCCACCCAGACAAGATCGCTGACCAGATCTCTGACGCTATTCTCGACGCCTGCCTTACTGACGATCCCACCAGCCGCGTGGCTTGTGAGACGTTGACCACCACCGGTCTGGTGATGATCTCCGGCGAGATAACAACCAAAGCATATGTCGATTTCCAGAGCATCGTGCGCGGAACCGTCTCGTCCATCGGATACAACGACGCGACCCATGGATTCGATTCCAACACTTGCGCCGTGATCAGCTCGGTCCACTCGCAATCGCCTGACATCGCGCAGGGCGTTGACACCGGCGGCGCCGGCGACCAGGGCATGATGTTCGGGTATGCCTGTAATGAGAATGATGAGTACATGCCCACAGCCATCTCGCTGGCGCACAAACTCACGCAGCGTCTCACAGAAGTTCGCAAGAACGGCCAGCTCCACTGGCTCCGCCCGGACGGCAAATCGCAAGTCACGGTCGAATACGATTCCAACCACAAGCCTGTGCGCGTTGATTCCGTCGTCATCTCCACTCAGCATGCTGAGACCGTGGACAACGACACCATCCGCGAAGAGATCCTGAAGCAGGTCATCCAAGTCGCGGTTCCCGCGAAATTCCTCGACGAGAACACCAAGTACCACATCAATCCCACAGGACGCTTCGTTGTCGGCGGTCCGATGGGCGACACCGGCCTCACCGGCCGCAAGATCATCGTGGATACCTACGGCGGCATGGGTCGTCACGGCGGTGGCGCCTTCAGCGGCAAGGACGCGACCAAGGTCGATCGCTCCGCCTGCTACATGGCGCGCTACATCGCGAAGAACATTGTTGCCGCCGGCCTCGCAGAGCGTTGCGAAGTACAGTTGGCATACGCCATCGGCGTTGCCGATCCTGTCAGCGTACTGGTTGACACGTTCGGCACCGGCAAGATCGCGGAAGACAAGATCGAGCAGATCGTGCGCGAAACGTTCCAACTCACGCCTAAGGGAATCATCGAGACCCTGAAGCTGCGCCGTCCTATCTATCGCAAGACCGCAGCCTACGGACACTTTGGACGCAAAGACGCCGACTTCACCTGGGAAGCGACCGACAAGGCCGCAGCCATCAAAGAGAAGGCCGGCGTCAACTCGAAGTCCGCAGCGAAGTAAAGTATCGCCGGCGTCTCGCCGGCTGTCGTGGCGGCATCTTGCCGCCACACACAAGTTGTCCCCCTGAGCGAAGCGGCGCTGAAAGGCGCCGCGTCGCCGAAGGGTCTATGCATCGCTTTCACCCGGGAAACCGGAAACCGCTTTTGACTGTAACGAGAAACGAAAAACGAGAAACGAGAAACCGAACTTAATGGCTACCACCACCGCACCGACCATCGCTTGTGACATAAAGAACATCGAACTCGCCCAGCAGGGCAAACTTCGCATCGAGTGGGCGAACCAATCGATGCCCGTCCTGCAAAGCATTCGCAAGGACTTCATCAAGAACCAGCCGCTGAAGGGCATGCGCATCTCCGCTTGCCTGCACGTGACCACTGAGACCGCAAACCTGATGATCACGCTACGCGACGGCGGCGCCGACATCGTTCTCTGCGCGAGCAACCCGCTCTCCACGCAGGACGACGTTGCCGCATCACTGGTGAAAGATTACGGCATCAGCGTCTTTGCCATTAAGGGTGAGGACAATGACACCTACTACGGACACATCATGTCCGCGCTTGACCACAAGCCGCACATCACCATGGATGACGGCGCTGACCTCGTCTCCGTTGCGCTCACAAAGCGCAAGGAAGTGCTGAACGACATCATCGCCGGCACGGAGGAGACCACGACCGGTGTCATCCGCCTGCGCGCCATGGCGAAGTCCGGCGAGCTGAAGTACCCCATCATCGCCGTGAACGATGCGTTGACCAAACACATGTTCGATAACCGCTACGGCACGGGCCAGTCCACCATTGACGGCGTGATCCGTTGCACCAACTCGCTGATCGCGGGCTCCAAGTTCGTCGTCGCCGGCTATGGCTGGTGCGGACGCGGCCTTGCCTCGCGTGCGAAGGGCATGGGCGCAGACGTCATCGTGACTGAGATCGATCCGACGAAGGCGATCGAAGCCGTGATGGATGGCTTCCGCGTGATGTCCATGGCCGAAGCAGCAAAAGTCGGCGACATCTTCGTCACCGTGACCGGCAACAAGAACGTTCTCG
>JAICWB010000165.1 GCA_025935035.1 Terriglobales bacterium | reverse complement strand
GTGGGTACCACCCGCTCGCGCGTGAGCTTTTTCATGAACCGCTTCCGCAAGCTTGGATTCATCGAGTACGACGGCGCCATCAAGGTGCACAGCTCGCTGCTGAATGTGGTGCTCCATGACTGACCCTCTCTCCTCGACAATATCAAAGGCGCCCGTGGCGAAAGTCGCCGCGCCGTTATCGGCAAAACTTCCGCGGCTTCTGATCGTTGACGACGACGAAGCCGTGCGGCAGGTCACCTCGGAGACGCTCAGGGAGCTCGGTTATCAGATCGAGACCGCGGAAGACGGCACTGCTGCGTTAGAAGTTATCGCTGCGTTCCAGCCAGACCTGGTTATCACGGACCTGCGCATGCCGAAGATGTCTGGCTTCGAACTGCTTGAGATCCTGCGCTCGCGCTTTCCCCAGATGCCGGTCATCGCCATGAGCGGAGAGTTCCGGGGAGACGTTCTACCACCCGGCGTGATCGCGGATGCGTTCCTCGCCAAGGGTGGCGGCATATCCCGCTTGCGCAACACCGTCTCTGAGTTGTTGGCTATCTCGCCGTTGCGAGCAAACTTACATCCTGCGGTGCAACGCGATCACCCAGTCATCGACGGCGACGCTGATATAATGGCCGTCTATCAACGGCTGGGCGCGGCAGAAAAACCCGAACCGCCCCTAGCCCTCGGTTCTCTTCTCGCCATTCCCATCCAGGCGCGAGACGGCTCACAATAGACAATCGAACAAACAAAAAGACGGATGAGCGCCACGTATCTCTACGTAAGCGTTCACCCGTTATCCTCGCCCGAACTCGTTAGAGAGCTTTTGCAGGTGCAACGACAATTTCAGGGGCATGAACTGGGTTTGAACCGATGGTGGCGGCTTCAGGCGCCTTTACTTCAGTCGCCGGCTTTTCGTCGCCGATCGGCTTTACTTGATCTGTCATGTGTTTCTCCTTATCTGTTGTATCTACTCTAGCGGTCGTGGCCGCAGACGTCTGAGCAAGATGCAACTGACCCATCAATTTTGTGTCGCTAATCGCCGGTCGATGTGCGGCTGGTGACGCGGTTGGCCTGTGTTCAGTTCACATGGCTCCCCATGTTTTGCTCCGCAAGTAGGGCAAGGATTATCCAAGGGGCCGGCAATCTTCTGTGGTCGAGTAAAGATTCTCATCTCTGGTCGCTTCATAGGTGAGAGGTTACTCGTTCGCCAACTACAATTCTGTTCAATATCGAACACGAACGCTGATTATTGAGATTATTTGTGAATCGAGCAGGAGAGTGTGCGGTGGGAGAGAGACACGAAGATCATGCACCGACAGAGTGACGAAGCTCCGCCAGACGGCCGGCCCCATCAGATTCGCGCAGGCGGCTGAGGTGGTCTTCCGCTTCCTTCAGCGCGCCTTCACGCGAGTCCTTCTCGCCGACTACCACCACTTCAAATCCGACGAGTCTCTTTACGAACCAGTGAAAGACGTTGGGCTGGACATTGTCGTCCGTCACTACCTCCGCGATGTAGTCGCCCACCACGATCCGAATGGTTCCTATTAATGTTCCAGGGGAGCTGGTTTTTGCTTCCATGCGAGTAACCTTAAGCCTATGAGGTTTCAAGTTCTGTATCGCATTGAACACTTTCACTGAGTGCTCATGCCGCTTGATCGACGCGCCGCGGATCCGGGTCGCCCGCGATGTAGGAATCCATAGCTTGCCTGAGTTGTGCGTCCACTTCATCGGCGATGCTCATCACGCCCAACAGCAGATTGCTGAAATCCAACACGGAAAGATTGGCTTGCAGCGTCTTGAATATGCTCACCTGAAGGATGCGTGATTCTTCCACGATCATGGCTGCTGAGTATCCCTGTTGCCGCCGTAGCACCCCATGCAGCTTCGCGGAGAGCCGCTGCTTCACCGGCGCATCCAGGGGTTGGGGGTTGAGTAGCCGGTCATTCAGATCGGTGAAGAGTTCGGGCAGGTGCGCGGTGCGGATGTCATCGGTCAGCAGCACAGCCATGATCTCATTGTTTTTCTTCACTTGTACCAGCCAGTCGGCAATCGTGGTGCCGAACTCGCGATCGAGAAGTTTAGCCACTGACTCGTTGTTGTCCCCAGGCACGGGCTTCGGCCTGTTGCTGCGTGGCTGCGCAAGCCGCCGATGGATCAAGTCGATCAGTTTCGGAATGATGATGGGTTTCACGATGATCTCGTCCGCCTGCATCAGGATGTCCGCCATCGCGGCGTGCAACGCAGGATATCCGCTATATAGGATATTGACCGCCTCCGGATTGCAGTGCCGCATGGCGCTGATGACTGTGAAACCGTCCCCTGGTCGCGGCATGTGCAGATCGCATACCAATACATCAAAAGGTTGATTGCAGCACAGGCGCAAGGCCTCGGGCACACTGGCCGCAGTGATCACGTCAAATCCATGCAAGTCCAACACCTGTTCCATAGTCCGCAGAATACCGTCATAGTCATCTACCAGCAGGAGTTTTCGTTTTTTTATTATTTCGGTCGGGGTTGCGGCGGTAATAGCTTCTGTCACAGTCTTTTTCCTCCTACAATGGCGATCTTCGATTTCTCAAACGCCATGAATGTCTCTACGGTGTCTTTCAATTGAGCGTCGCACTCGTCTGCGATGGTGATCACGCTGATCATGATCTCGTCGGCGGAAAGCACCTTCTGGTTTAGGCGCAATGTGTCAAAGATGCTGACTTGCAGAAGGCGTGATTCTTCCACCAGCATGGGTACGGAATATCCCTGGTCAAAGCGCACCTTACCGTGGTCGTGTGCGGAAGAAGTGTGAGGACGGGCCGTGCCTTGCGGTAGTCCCAAGCGGAAGATCAAGTCTTTCAATAATTGCGGAAGATGGCCGGTGCGCTGCTGGTAATTCAGAGGTACGGCCTCGAGTGCGGGTACTTCAGCTACGCGTTTCATCCACCGATCTATGGTGGGGGTTAATTCGCGTTCAAGAACTGTTACTACGCTTTCGTGGACATGATTCATCTGCCATTAAGCATGACAGGCCGGGGGGGGGCTATCTGTGCAGAATTGCTCATGTCATGTGACGAAAGGCCGTAGGTGCGACGGAGGACAGAGCCTGAGCAATAAGGGACAGCGTTCATCCAGAGACTCACGTTAGTCTCAAGAATGCCACTCGATCAGGAGGGCACAATGGAACGCGATGAAGTCACAAAGAAGAGACAGAGCGAAGAAACAGATCCAACCCGAAAACCCGATCAGGAAAGGGAAGAATACCCCTATTCAGAATATCCGTATTCTGTGACGGCTTGGGCGGAGATTTTCGCGAGAAGGCACGGCGTCTGCTAGTCGCGTGCTGCCGGCCACGGTTGGTTAGTGCTGTTCAGGCTTACGGATATCCATCTTGCTGATGGCGCGCTCCGCCCAGCCCTTGTGCTCCCGATCCAGATGCTGCTGCAGTTCTGCGGCGCCGAGCGTGCTGATGAAGTGGCAATGCGGACAGCCTTGCGGTTTGATGGGAAGAGGATGATAGCTGGGCCCTACAGGATTTTTTCTCATTGTTTCAACCTCAAAGCAGGATGCTGCGCGCGTGGTGAGCCGCCAGGCAAAGAGCGTGACAAGTCACGCTCTCTGCGACCCGGCTATTTTGACGCGCTATGCTGCAACCACTGACACGGTGCTGAGTTTGTGCATGGTGGAATTGATCACACTGCAAACGCGAACTTTGGTTGGTCCATCCAGGTACTTGTCCAATGTCTTCAGGACCTCAGGGTACCCATTGCTGGCATAGGCATCCGCCTGCTCTTTGGTGTCCCAGAGGCTGATGGCGTTCACATTGTTTGTTCCTTCACCGGTCAGGATGATCTCGTCACGGAAGCCGGTCTGCTTTCGCAGCATGGGAACGACTTCGGATTCGAAAGCTTTGCTGAAGTCTGTCAAGGTGTTGGGTTTCAAATGGAGAGATACATTACGAGAAAACATTGTGCAACCTCCTAAAGGTTGTGGTCGGTTGCTAAGAGAGATGTACTTCAGAGGGGCTGACTTAGTTCAGAAGGTCTGAAAGAGGATAGATATTTACCGCTCATCTCCCACCGTACGCTGATATCTCCGCTACGTCAAAGATTCCCGCCGGATTTCTGCCGGACGCACGGGGAACTGTGCACTTTCGCACAGTCTTCTTCCCGCATCGCGACATATTCTCAGTCACTGACACTCACAACCATGTAAATGGAAGGATCTCCTGTGCGATCACATGAAGTTTATTCAGCGCTTGGAAGGATCGAGAACCGCTATCTGCTCTGTAATATGGTCCGGCTGGCGACTCGGGACCTGCATAAACCTGGAACGCCCCTCCAACACACCATCAGCAACGTGCTGCGCATCATCAATGAGCGCTCCGGTCTGCGCGACAGCCCGGGAGTGCGCGCGCAACGCGCGCTTTTGCACGCGTCGCTGCAAGCCTCGACTGTTCAGTCCGCGGCATAGCGCGATCCTCTAAACAGTGCGGATCAACACATGGGTGAGCAATTCAGACCAGCTATCTCTCTGCGTTACCTTCATGATGTGAACCGGAGATGAGCAATCCGCCTCGCTCTTTCAGGTCTTCTGAACTAAGCCAGCCATCTGAAGTTATCCCCGCTTAAAGCAAGTCATAAGGAATGATTCAAATGAAAAAGACAATGTCAGTGCTCTTGTTGAGCGCGATGGGCCTGGTTGGAACGTACGCCTCAGCAGGCACGGGACGTGAAGATACCGTTGACCGTCTGCAGAAATCTGTGGACGTGATCCACGCCATCATGGAAACGCCGGACAAAGGCATTCCAGAAGAAGTTTTGAGCAATGCAAAATGCATCCTCGTGGTCCCTGACCTTGTCAAAGGCGGATTCATCGTAGGCGGCAAGCATGGACGCGGCGTGGCCACTTGCCGCACAGCTCACGGATGGAGCGCTCCGGCGTTCGTTTCGGTAGGCGGCGGTAGCTGGGGAATGCAGATCGGCGTAGAAGGCGTGGACTTGATCATGCTGGTTATGAATGACCGCGGCATGCAGCACCTTCTCTCGTCAAAATTCGCCCTGACGGGTGAAGGTTCAGTCGCGGCCGGCCCGGTCGGTCGTCACGCTTCCGCAGGTACTGATTGGAAGATGAACACGGAGATGCTTACCTACTCGCGCTCCAAGGGCGCGTTCGCAGGCTTGACGCTGGAAGGCGCGGTTATCCAGCAGGATGACGACTCAACCGTCGCCATCTACGGCAAGAAGTTGCGCTTCCGCAACATCCTGTCAGGGCGAGTGAGTACGCCTGAGAGCGCAACTGCATTCATGGAAGCGATCTCACACGCCAGCCATCAGGCACAAGTAGCTGACGCCAAGTAATCGCCGCGACGTCGGCGGCAGGCAATCTGTATGGCCCGGAACCATCAACCGGTTCCGGGTCAGCTTCGTTACAACAGACTAGACATTTGAAGGAGATACAAAATGCTTTGGACCATTGTTGCGATACTTCTCATCCTCTGGCTGCTAGGCTTCAGCTTTCACATCGCCGGCAGCCTCGTGCATCTGCTACTGGTAGTGGCTGTGGTAGTGATCGTCATCAACTTGCTTACCGGACGACGAAATTGACCCGGCTGTCGAATCGATCAAAACTCATCGCATTCCCTCACGCCGAGCACTCAGGAGATTCTATGAAAATGTTGTTTTGGACCGGATTAGTCTTGCTGATCCTGGGAATCACATCCCTCTTCGTGCCCATTCCTCACAATGACAGAGAAGGAATCAGCGCCGGCGACATGTCGATCGGCGTGAAGGTTCGTCACGACGAGAAAGTCTCCCCGATCATCAGCGGCGTGTTGGTCCTCGGCGGTGTAGGTTTGATGATCGCTGGGGCGAGGAAATAGTCTACTGGCCGCGATACCGTTGTCGAATAGACTAACCTCGACTAGCCTTTGCCGCTGTAGATAAATTAGTAGCTGGATAAAGCATTAAAACACACGATTCGTCTACAGCGTTGGAATAGTGGCGCTCCCTCCGCGCCCACCAACTCAAACCGTTTTCCGTTATTGGTTTCCCGTTTCCCGAAAAATATTTCACGATCTGTCGAGCTTCCTACACAGCGTGCACACGAAACACTCCGCTAGTAATGAATCAAATGCGATTGTCGATTTCCCAGTCATCTCCAACCCGCCTCGCCACCGTGATAGTTGACACGAAGTGACGCATGAGAGAAATTAGGCATCGCAAATCGACGCCAAAAAAAGTTTCGATAAGCGGGAGGAACAGATGACTCATACGGTCGAGCGTTCGGCGCGTTTTTATAAGTTTCTGGCAATCGTGGTTTGTTTCGTTCTTTGTTTCGCGTTGGCGGCGTCCGCACAGGTCGGTCCCGATCAATTTTCCGGATTGCAGTGGCGAAATGTCGGTCCTTATCACGGTGGACGCATCGCGGCGGTCACGGGCGTCAT
>JAICWB010000305.1 GCA_025935035.1 Terriglobales bacterium | reverse complement strand
TTCTGGATATCTTCTCCGAGTGCCTTCTCAAGATTTTTAACCATCTGCAACATACGGGCTTTGCCGTCTGCGCCGAAGGTCTGCTGGACGTAAGCGATCCCGAGCGCTTCGCCGAGTTGGTCATCCACCATAGCAACGCAGCGCTTCCATCGCGGACGCAGCTGCTTTGAGCCGTTCAGCGTCTTCCCGTAGAAATTGAAATTCTCATTCACAAAATCGGTGGAGAGCAGCGGCGCGGCCGCGTGCACGACCTGCCAACGCATGTAAGTCTGAAGATCATCGACGTTGTACTTGTCGATGACCTGCTGCATGGTCTTGGCAAAGGCGGGCTCAGCGACGTTCACTGCATTGATCTGGGGGGCCTTGATGGCGACGAGATATTTATTGAAGTCGAAGCCGGGAGTGAGCTGGCCCAGTTCGGCCATGGTCATCTTGTGATAGATCTTTTCCGGGTCGCGCATATCCACTGGAGCGAGCGAGCCTTGCGCCAGGTCGGTCTCGATCTCCATGACTTTCTTCGCGTCGGCACCGGCTTTTTCGGCGGGCTCGCCCATCAGCTTAAACATGTTGGTGATGTGAGCGACGTATTTTTCACGGATGTCTTTCGACTTTTGGTCGTCTTTAAAGTAGTAATCTTTGTTTGGCAGTCCGAGGCCGTCTTGTCCGTATTGCGCGATCACCTGCGACGCATCTTTGAAATCCTGTCCGGAGCCGAAGCTGAAGAAACCGGGCCCGTTCTCGGCGTGGATGCGTCCTACAACGTCAGTCAGTTGCGACTTTGAATTCATTCCTGCGATGGTGTCTAACTCAGGCTTGAGCGCGTTGATGCCTTTCGCGTTGATCTCCTGCTCATTCATGCATGCGCCATAGAAGTCACCGATCTTCTGGTCGGTGGCGGAACGGCTGGCGCCGCCTTTCGAAGCCTTCTCGAGGATGCCGCGCAAAATGTCATTGTTGCGCTCGATGAGTTCGTTGAAGCGTCCCCAGCGCGATTGGTCAGCGGGAATGGGGTTGTTCTTCATCCATGAGCCGCAGGCGTATTGATAGAAGTTGACGCAGGGGTCGGCGGATTTGTCGATGGCGTTCATGTCAAAACCGGCTTCGCCTTTGGCAGCCGGCTTGGCGTTGGATGGCGTCTTGGCGGTCTGGGCAAAGGCGGCGGAACACGCGAGCAGAGCAAACATCATCAGAGACACTTGGGTTTTACGCATAGAAATCCTCACAGAAATTGATTGTATCGCAAAGCGAGATAGGGGCCGGGGGCCGCGCCACCACTGCCTAGAACAACTTGAAGTGGATGGTCAGATATCTCTTTGGATTCTCACGGATGGCCTTGACCAGGTTGCGAGTCTCCACCAGCATCTGGTCAGAGTTGTTGTAGAGCGAAGGGTCGTTGAAGAGCTTGCCGACGCTGCCTTCACCCTTTTCCATCCGGTCACTCAACTTGGAGAAATTGGTGACCATGGTGTCGATCTTCTTCGCGAACTCTTCGTCGTGCGCGATCTTACCGAGCGTGCCTTTGCCGTTATTGATGTCGGTGATCAACTGGTCGGCTTTGGCAATGGTGTCATTCGCGTTCTTGTAGAGCTGCTCATCTTTCAGCAGCTTGCCCGCGCTGCCCTTGCCCGCGTTGATGTCAGACACGATCTGGTTCAACTGGTCGAGCGTGTTGTTGGCCTTGCGATAGAGCTCGTCGTCATTCAAAAGCTTCCCGATGCTGCCCTTGCCGCTGTTGATCTCGCTGACGATCTGCTGCATCTGGCCAAGAATGTCATTGGCGCGATTGAACATGGTTGGGTCATTGATGACCTTGCCGATGGTCCCCTGCCCGTTCTCAATAGTGGCGAGGATGCGGTCCATGCGCTTGAGCAGGACGTCCATGTTGGCGAGGGTGCCCTGGCCGGCGGTGATCATGTCATCCATACCAGCTGCAGCTTGCGATTTCAAAATGTCGCCGTCTTCCGCTTGCGGACCTTTCGCTTCACTACTGATGATGTCAACAAACAACTCGCCCAGCACACCAGCGGTAGCTAACTTGGCGACGGAATCTTTTCTAATCTCAAAAGCGAAATCCTTGTTCACCTTCATGGTGATAAGCACGGGCTTGAGCTTGTCCGGCGGATCTTTCACCACTTCAACAGACTTCACGTTTCCGATGTTCACGCCCTGCACGGTCACCGGAGCGCCTACCCGCAAGCCGGCAGTTGATTGGAAATAGGCTTTTAGGTACAGGCGGCTGCTGAACGGGCCGCTACTGCCCGACATGAGGAAGATAAGGATCGCCAAGGCGATGCTGGCCACCAGCACGGTGATTCCGACACGAAGTTGTGACCAACGCAGTTGCTGCTGGCTAGGCATGCTTCCTCACGCGACGTTCAATTGTAGAAGAATCGGAGCGGCGGAATGATAGCAGAAGCAGTTGTCAGTAGTCAGTAGTCAGTTGTCAGGATGGTTTTCGCTTATCGGTTATCGGTTGTCGGTTATCGGTTTTCGAGCAAATTCAAAACCTTTGGCCGCTGATTAACGCCGATGGAACACGAGACCGTTTTGGAACACTTTTCACGGCTGAAGGCTGACGGCTGGCTGACGGCTCTTGCCAAAGGAGCTGACTAAGCCCATGGCGATGAGATAAGACGCCGCGCCGCAGGCTAGCGTGGCATTCAACCCGAAATGGATGGCGATGATCATGGCTGAGACGCTGCCTAACACGCTGGCGGCGGCGTTCAGCGCCCATGCCCACTCGACGCGCTGGTCATTGAGTTCACCGAGAGCGCGCAGGCCCGTGGGAAAAGGCATGCCCATGGCAAATCCGAGAGGAATCAGGAAGAGTCCGCTGATGCAGAGCTTGGCGAAGAACGGCAGGCCGATCCATGCGCCGAGCGCTGAGGGCAGGACGAAGACGTACGCGATTATTCCGGCAGCGATGGCGAACAGCGGGACGCGCACTGATGAAGTCTGCGGGAGCCACTTGCGTGAGACGGAGCTGCCGATGCCGCTCGAGAGCAGCATGAGGAAGACGACGACGGTGAGAGCGTAGACCGGATGTCCGAGGAAGAGGACGAAGCGCTGGATGAGCGCAATCTCTACCAGGATGAATCCGAGGCCGACGGCGATGAAATAGAAGAGGCGGGAAGCGGGGCCGCGCGGAGCGCCGGAGCCGCCGCTGCC
>JAICWB010000026.1 GCA_025935035.1 Terriglobales bacterium | reverse complement strand
CTCCGTGCCTCCGTGGTGAATCCGCTCTACCGCACCTCTATTCCAATCTCCGGCTTCGCCGCCGCCTCCGCCGCCTTCTCTTTCACTTTCGCCGCGAGATCATAAAACGCCTTCGCGCCTACCGAGTTCTCGCCGGCCAGCGCCACTGGATGTCCGGTATCACCGCCCTTACGAATATTGGGATCGAGTTCGATCTCGCCCAGCAGCGGCAAACCGAATTGGCGTGCAGTGCGTTCGCCGCCGCCTTTGCTGAAGATGTCGATCTGGTGCTGGCAGTTAGGACAAGTGAAGTGGCTCATGTTCTCAACGATGCCCAGCACGTCAACTTTCACTTGCTTGAACATCTCAATAGCCTTGCGTCCGTCTTGCAGGGACACGTCACTGGGGGTGGTCACCACGATCGCGCCGGTCAGCGGCACGGTCTGCACCAGCGAGATCACGACATCGCCCGTGCCCGGCGGCAGATCGACTACGAGGTAATCCAGCTCGCCCCACTCAACTTGCTGCAGAAACTGGCGGATCATCTGGTGAAGCATGGGTCCGCGCCACACCAACGGTTTATCACCAGGATTGAGCAATCCGACGGAGATCATCTTCACGCCATACGATTCCAGCGCCTCAATGCGGTTCTCGCCCACCATGCGCGGTTGGGCGTTCTGCCCCATCATCAGCGGCACGTTGGGGCCGTAGATGTCAGCGTCGAGAAGGCCGGTCTTGTGTCCCATCTTGGTAAGGGCGATGGCCAGGTTCACCGCGACGGTGGTCTTGCCTACGCCGCCTTTGCCCGATCCGACAGCGATGATGGTCTTAATGCCGGGCAGATGCTGCGGCGCCGGCGGTGGAGCTCCGTGTGTATGTGCGTGTCCATGTGACATATAAATCGATTATAGAAGCCCCTCGGGTATACCCCCCTCCTATGGGGTACCTGCTAAGTTCGCCGTTTTCATTGCATTAGCGAAAAACGGCTTGCAAAGTCGTCAAAACATTGGACTTTCGCGTAAAGTCCTCATGCGCTTGAAGTTAGCGTTCGTGCCTGTCAATCCTCGATATATCTATTAGATATATCGAAATGGCATATCTAATCAATACAAGAGTTCGTTGAGTTATGTCAAGGGGCGCGAACAAGTTTTGCCGCGCGCCGCAGGGCAGAAAGGGAAGCGCGTAGCCCTAAAACAGATCCCGACCTCCAACATTCGCTTTGCCTGAGGCTCGATTCGCTGATGCACGCGCGCCGGAGGCGCAGAAAGCAAAGCGCGTAGCCCAGCGCAAGGCGCTGGGTCAGCAATCCAAACAATTGAGCCCCGGAGGGGCGGCAGCACTCACCCCAGAACATATTTCTCGTCGTATGCAATCTCGTGCTTTTCCAACAACGAGATGAACTCCGATTCGAAGGTTCGGTTCTTGTGATGTTCCTTTTGCCCTTTGATGTACGCGATGACATCATCCTTGCCCGACTTACTCACACTGAACGCGCCATAACCCTCTTGCCATTGAAACTGCCTGACGTGCTCACGCATATAACGCGATGAATTTGCCTTGAATTCTTGCACCGACTTCGCCAACGTGATCGTGGACGGCAACGCATATAACAAATGGATGTGGTTCGCTATTCCACCCACCGCATAAACGGGCATCTTCTCGTTCTTGCCGATGCCAACAAGAAAATCCCACAATGCCTTTTCGCGCTCCGCGGGAATCATGGGCAAACGTTCTTTGGTGCTGAAGACTAAATGGATGAGGTTGGATGAATAGGAATGGCCCAAGGCTGGCGTCCCTCCGGGACTCGGGATTCTACTACTTCTTTCCCAGCGCCTTGCGCTGGGCTACGCGCTTCGCTTTCTGCGCCTCCGGCGCGGGAGTCGGTCCTTGAGTAGTGAGGGCGTAATTAGCCCTTGAAACCGAGTTGGAGGCTCGCGTCCCTACGGGACTCGGGATTCTACTACCTTTTTCCCAGCGCCTTGCGCTGGGCTACGCGCTTCGCTTTCTGCGCCTCCGGCGCGAACCTCTCGGCTGAATCAAAAAGCAATGTCATCGCGACGATTGGAAAAAGCCAAAGGCTGGCGTCCCTCCGAAATCAAAAGGTTCACTTACACTGCAGTGTATCCGCCGTCGACCGGCAAAGCGATGCCGGTGACCCAGGCGGATTCGTCGCTGGCGAGGTAGACAGCCGCGTGAGCAATGTCTTCTGGCTGGCCAAAGCGGCCGAGCGGATGCAACGCGACACGCTGCTTGCGCATGGCTTCAGGATCGGGAGCATTGTTCACGAACTTGGCGACGAGTTCTGTATCGACAATGCCAGGGGCGATGCAGTTCACGCGGATCTGCTCATGAGCGTGATCGAGGGCCATGGCTTTGGTCATGATGGTGACCGCGCCCTTCGAGCCGCAATAGGCGACGCGATTTTTTGCGCCGACCAGGCCAACGACCGAACCGATATTCACGATGGAGCCTTTGCCTGCTTTACGCATGTGAGGCAGCGCGGCGCGAGAGAGTAGCCAGAGCCCTTTCACGTTCGTATCGAAGGTCTCGTCCCATTCAGCTTCAGAGTGGGACTCGGCAGTGCCGGCGACGAGCGCCGCGGCGTTATTGACGAGGACATGCAGATGTCCGAAGTGCGCAACGGTCTCGCGGACCACGCGTTCGATGTCTTCTTTCTTGCTCATGTCGCCGGGGATAGCAATAGCGTTCTCGCCGATCTCGGCGGCGACCGCGTCCAGCGGAAGTTTGCGGCGTCCGACGAGCGCGACGCGCGCGCCTTGTTCAGCGAAGGCGATAGCGATGGCGCGTCCAATGCCGGAACCCGCGCCCGTGACGAGAGCGACTTTGCCGGAGAGTCGTCCTGAGGTGTTGACACGACGGGGCATCTCCATGGTGGAGAGTCCGCCGGAGGCCCAATCGGAATCGGAGACGCGGTTGGCGATTGCCGGTTGTGGAGAGCGGCGGAAGGAGAGGAGGATGAGACGTAGTAAGACTAGGAAGGTGAGGATGACGATGATGAGGAGGAAGATTTTCACTGCGCGAGGATTTTACCCCAGCAGCGGTTGTCAGTTATCGGTTATCGGTGTTCGTTAAGCGTTCCACACGACGGACACGAAGCTTGCACGAAGAGGGAGCCGGACTGTCGGAGTGTAATAGGGATTCTTCGCGCGAAAGACGCGCTCAGAATGACAAGACTTCCGACAGCATTTAAGTTGCCGTCAGTCTTTGGCGCGGCGAGATTTCTTCAGCGCCACCTCAGCTTCGCGGGCTTGGCGACGACGTAGCGCACCTTCGTAGCGTTCTTTCTCTTCTTCAGTCTCAGGGAGGAGCGGGGGAACAGGAAGACGATTCCCTGCCCGGTCCACCGCAACAAACGTGAGATAAGCACTGCTCACATGCTTGCGTTCGCCGGTCATGTAATTCTCTACGTAAGCCTTCACTCCCGATTCCATCGAGGTGCGGAAGGCGCGATTGACTGATGATTTGAGAATGAGCAGATCGCCGACTTTCACAGGATGCAGAAAGTCGATATGGTCCATTGACGCGGTGACGACATAAGCGCGCGAGTGACGGTGGGCAGCCATCGCGCCGGCGAGATCGATGAAATGGAGGAGGCGTCCGCCAAGGAGATTGCCAAGCGGATTGGCGTCGTTGGGCAAAATGACTTCCGCCATCTCGGATTGAGATTCGGCTACGGTGCGCGGTTTCAGGTTCGGCTGATTGGTGTCTGACATGCGCTTTCGATGATAACGCACGATACTATGTAGAAGTGACCAAGGACATGGACAGACTAGAGATGCTGCGAGAGATCGTAGCGCAACAGCCGAATGATGCGTTTGCGCGATATGGGCTCGCGATGGAGCTGGGCAATCGGGGCGAGTTGGAATCTGCGCTGGCAGAGTTCAAGACTTTACTGAACATGCATCCAGACTACGCGGCTGGATATTTTATGGCGGCACAACAGTTGGCGAAAGCCGGTCGTTCTGACGAAGCGAAGGACTATTTAACGCGCGGGATCGCGGCCGCAGAGCGCACGCGCAACTCGCATGCGGCGGGTGAGATGCAGGCGATGTTGGATGAACTGGAAGCGTAAGATAAATCTGTGAGTGACCTCATCCCACTTTTTCCGCTGGAACTTGTCCTCTTTCCGGACACGCCGTTCCCGCTGCACATCTTTGAGCCGCGCTACAAAGAGATGATCGGCGAGTGCCTGAAGAACAAGACCGAGTTCGGCATCGTGCGCACCATCGCCGAGGGCGAAAGCGTTCGCCTCGCAGATGTGGGCTGTACCGCCGAGATCTTCCATGTCCTAAACACGTATCCGGATGGACGGATGGATATCTTCGTTCAAGGCCGCAAACGGTTTGAATTGATCGCCGTGAATGAAGAGCGAAGCTTTCTGCAGGGCCGCTTCAACTTCGCGCCGGACACGGAAGGCGACGAAAAACTGCTGGCGGAATTGCGGACGAAAGCGTTCCAGATGAATTCGGATGTGTCTCTGCTGATGGAGTTGCCGAAGCCTCCGGTGGAAGCAAGCGATGTAAACATTTCGTACCATCTCTCGGCCATCCTGCCCGTCGATCTCGACTTCAAGCAGTCCTTGCTGGAGATGCGTTCGGAGGAACAACGTCTGCGCACGTTGATCGAGTACTACTACAAGGTGCTGCCGAAGCTGAAGAAAATCGTCGCCGGACGCGTGAAGACTGGCGGCGAAGGCTACGTGAACTAGACGCGAGGGCTCGCGCCGGGTCGCGTTTTGCAAGCGTATAATCCGATTCAGCAACATTGGAATCATCTGCACGAAACGATTGCATGAAACGATCGCTGGGGGCCTTTTTGACCACTACCGCTCAACTTCCTCAGAAAGAATTTCCAACGACTTTAGGCCAGCTTCGCGCGAGCAGGTTCACGGCTGAACGTTTACAGCGCCGCCGCGTGAAAGACGAGATGCGCGAGAACCTGATCGCGCGCTTGCGCAGCGCCGGCGAAGGGCCTCTGTTCCCCGGCGTCATGGGATACGACGATACGGTAGTGCCGCAGATCGTGAACGCGCTGCTCTCGCGCCACAACTTTATCCTGCTGGGATTGCGTGGACAGGCAAAGAGCCGCATCCTGCGCGCGTTGACCACTTTGCTCGACGAACACACGCCATACATCGCGGGTTGCGAGATCCGCGACAATCCGTACGCGCCCATCTGCAAGCGCTGCCGCGATCTAGTGGCGCAGGAAGGTGATGACACGCCCATTGCGTACATGTCCCGCAATGACCGCTACGTAGAAAAGCTGGCGACGCCGGATGTCACCATTGCTGATTTGATTGGAGACGTTGACCCGATCAAGGCGGCGCGCGGCGGGCATGAGCTGTCGAGCGAACTGACCGTGCACTACGGCCTGCTGCCCCGGGCGAACCGCGGCATCTTCGCCATCAATGAATTGCCTGACCTTGCGGGCAAGATACAAGTCGGCCTCTTCAACATCATGCAAGAGGGTGACGTGCAGATCAAAGGTTATCCGGTGCGCATGCCGCTGGACGTGGCGCTGATCTTCTCGGCGAATCCTGAAGATTACACCGCGCGAGGCAAGATCGTTACGCCACTGAAGGACCGCATTGGCTCAGAGATCCGTACGCATTATCCCGCGACTCTGGAAGAAGGCATCGCCATCACCGAGCAGGAAGCGTGGGCGCAGCGCGAGGGGCATCCGCTGGAAGTGCCGACTTATATCCGCGAAGTGGTGGAACAGATCGCGTTCAGCGCGCGCGAAGATAAGAAGATAGACAAGCGCAGCGGCGTAAGCCAGCGCTTGCCCATCAGCGTGATGGAGAACGTGATATCGAATGCTGAACGGCGGACCTATCGCAATGGCGAACTTATCGTAGTGCCGCGCATCGGCGACATCTACGCAGCGCTGCCTGCCATCACGGGCAAGCTGGAGCTTGAGTACGAAGGCGAGATGCGCGGCGGAGACACCGTTGCGCGTGAGTTGATCCGGGTAGCTATTGCGAAGACTTACGACAAGTATTTCTTGAACGCGAAGGTTGAGCAGATCGTGCAGTGGTTCGATCTGGGCGGGCAAATACAGTTGTCAGACAATTCAGGCGCGAAAGAGATTCTGGAATCCCTGCGCGGGATACAGGGGCTGATGGACAAGCTGAGCGCGGTGAAGGTGAATTCGCATTCGTCGGCTGAAGCGCAAGTCTCTGCGGCTGAATTCTTGTTGGAAGGCCTGCATGCGCACAAACGCATTGGACGCAGTGAAGAGCGCGTGTTTAAAGCTGATAAGCAGAGTAAGAAACCGGAACGGGCTTTTGAACGTGACGACCAGCAGGTGGATGATTTTCCGCCGCGTCGCAATCGTAGGCCGTACAACTGAGACGTTGCACGTTGCAAGTTTCACGTTGCACGAAAAGGCAAAGCGGGTTCCTCCCCTCCGGCCAGGGTCGGAATGACAAGTCGGTGATATGAAGTTTACGAAGTATTCCAAATACGTACCTGATCCCGCCGGAGACATGAGCATGGAAGACCTGCTCAACGCTCTGGCGGACTACCTGCTGCAGAGCGGATTCCATGATCCCTATTCAAATTTCTATGAGATGGATCAGGGCGAGCACACGTTGGACGACCTGCGTCGGCAAATACAGGCAGCTCTCGAAGCGGGTGAACTCGATCAGTTCATGGACATGGACCCCGAGCAGCTTGAGCAATTGATGGATAAGCTGCAATCAGAAGGCAAGATGGAACAACTGATCGACCAATTGATTCAGCGGATGGAGCAGGAAGGTTTCATCTCCATCGATAAGCCGTTCGACCCAAACACGCAGCCTTCGGCCGCTGCGGGACAGACGGGCGATGCACAAGGGCAAGTGAAGTTTGAAGTCACTGACAAGTCGCTGGACTTTTTGGGATATCGCACACTGCGTGACCTGCTTGGCTCGCTGGGCAAGGCGAATTTTGGACGGCATGACACGCGTGACCTCGCGACTGGCGTTGAGACTTCGGGAGCGGCGAAACAATATGAATTCGGCGACACGCTCAACCTTGATATCAATGCGACGCTTTCGAGCGCGATCCAGCGTGAAGGGTTACAAGTACCGTTGAACATTGAATATTCAGACCTGCATGTTCATCAGTGCGAGTACCAATCGTCTTGCGCGACCGTTGTGATGCTTGATTGCTCGCATTCCATGATCTTGTACGGCGAAGATCGTTTTACTCCCGCGAAAAAAGTCGCGATGGCTCTTTCACAATTGATCCGCACACAGTATCCGGGAGATTCGTTGTCGCTGGTGCTGTTTCATGATTCAGCGGAAGAGTTACCCATCTCGCAATTGGCGCGAGTGAAAGTGGGCCCGTACTACACGAATACGCGCGAGGGGTTGCGCATGGCGCAGCGCATCTTGCAGCGGCAGAAGAAAGACATGAAGCAGATCGTGATGATCACGGACGGCAAACCATCCGCGCTGACGCTGGAAGACGGACGCATCTACAAGAACGCTTTCGGACTGGATCCGCTGGTGGTCAGCAAGACGCTGGAAGAAGTCTCGCGATGCAAACGCAGCGGCATCATGATCAATACGTTCATGCTGGCGTCAGACTTCGGGCTGGTGCAGTTCGTACAGAAGGTTTCAGAGATGTGTCGCGGCAAGGCCTACTTCACCACGCCGCAACGGCTCGGTGAATATGTATTGATGGATTACATGTCGCGCAAGATGAAGACGATCCACTAAGCACGAAAGTGAGGGCGGGACGCCATCACGACAGCCGGCGAGACGCCGGCGTTACATTAAATCTTTACATTGAAGCCGTCGGCGGGCTTGCCATCGACCGCGGTCTCTTGCTCTTTCCGCACCGCAGCTTCCGCAGCCTGGAACCCGATCTTGGAATGCGTTCCGTCACAGAAGGGTTTGTTGACCGAAGCGCCGCAGCGGCAGAGCGAGAAGGCGAGCTTTCCATCTTTGATCTTAGTGCATGTGTCGAAAGGCTTGCCTTCCGCGTCGACAAGGTCGAGGGACCCAATTGGAGCTTCTACGCGGAAAGGGCCGTTGGGTCGAACAGTGATCTTCACATCTGCCATGTTGAGCTTTCTCGTTTCTAGTTTCTAGTTTCGCGATGATTCTATCTGCATTATGCGTTTGTTCACAAACCGGTCAGCTCTTCTTGAACGCTACATTCACCAGCAATTTTTCACCGTCAACCTCCACAACGTTGCAGAAGGTGCGGTCGCCGCGCCGGCTGAAGTCGAGACTTACGCGGCTTTTGCCGACACGCAGATTTCGGATGTGGAAGTAATCCAGCCAGTCAGGTAATGCGGGGTTCAAGATGTTGAGTTCCTTTTTTGGTGCGTTGGGGCGAATGCCCAGCACCGACGTAAGCATGAGGAACATTGCCCCCGATGCCCATGCCTGCGGAGAGCAAGACACGGGGTAGTGCACGGGCACGTCATATTCGCGGCGCTGCACTCCGCAGAAAAGTTCAGGAAGGCGGTTATCGCGGAAGGTCTGTGCCGCCTGGAAGAGTTCGGTGAGTATCTGCAATGCAGGACGGCGGAAATCGTAAAGCGCCATTCCGTGAGCGATGAGCGAATTGTCATGCGGCCACACGGAACCGCGGTGATAACTGAGAGGATTGAAAACTTTTTCGTCGGCAGACATGGTGCGCCAGCCCCAACCGGAGTTCATATCCGGCTGCATCAAGCGATTGGCGACGGCGCGGGCTCGATCAGCTTTCAGCGCGCGGGAAAAAAGCAGGTGCCCAGGGTTGGAGGAGACGACGTCCAGCTTTTTCTTATCGCGATCGAGCGCCATGGCGTAGAAGTTTTTGCGCGGCAGCCAGAACTGCTGGTCAATGCGTTTAGCCATCTCGGCCGCCTCGCGCTTGAGACGATCGGCGGTATGCGTGTCACCGAGATGACGCAACAGCCGGGCGAGACGATATTTTGCATCGTAGGCGTAGCCTTGTACTTCGATGGTGGCGATGGGCGCCTCTGCAATGGTCCCGTCCGGGAACATGTTCGCGTCCCAAGAATCTTTCCACCCTTGATTGGCGAGACCTTTTGAAGAGCGGCGGCGAAATTCGATCAGCCCGTCGCCATCGAGGTCGGCATATTTGTCGAGCCATGTGAGTGCGCGGAGGATGTTCGGCTTGAGGTCGTGGATGAGTTGTTCGTCGTCTGTCCACTGGAATACTTCACTGGCAAGTACCAAAAAAAGCGGCGTGGAATCCACGGAGCCGTAGTATGCGCCGAAGGGCATCTCGCCGGTGCGAGTCATCTCGCCTTCGCGCTGCTCGTGAATGATCTTACCTGGCTCTTCGTCACGCCAATCATTGACTTCAGTGCCCTGGTATGCCGCTAGAACGCGTAAGGTCTCAGAAGCGAGGCGCGGATTCAACAGCAACGATTGATATGAGGCGATGATGGAGTCGCGTCCGAAGATGGTAGCGAACCAAGGAATGCCGGCGGCGACAATATGGTCATTGCCGCTGGGAATCTGCAAAGCATGGAAATCGCCGACGGCAGTATGCAGAACCGAGTCGAAGGCTTCATTACTTGTGTGGAAGCTGGTGGATTCGTCTTCCCATTTCTTTACCGCGCCGCGCCGCGCGCGCAGATTGCTCACGAAGTCTCCGCTACCGGAACCTTTTTCCGCATGGACGGCATGAACCAATGCGCGGATGGTGGTCTCGATGCGCAAACCTTTCATGCGTTCGAGCTTTACGTTCCAGACAGCGGTAGTACCTTCAATGCGTTGGGGCGGCGTAGAGAACTTTATCTCGGTGTGACGCCAGATATCGTCTTTTCCCCGATAGGTAAAGCTGAGAGAGTCATTCGTGGTTTGGGGCTCGTAATACGAGCCGCAGGTCCCACGTGCGACGCCGCGGACTTGAAAGACATCGACAAAATCAGCAGCGTAGTTCACTTCCACGCGGAACTCGACCTGCTGCAGGTTGAAATTCTCAAATGTGAAATGGTCAAAAAGCACGTTGCCGGAGAGCAACTGATCGCGGCGGATGTGCACGGTATTTTCGGGAAGGTCTATGGAGTCACGCAAACTGATGTTGCCAGTGGTGAGCTCGATCTGCGAGGCAAAGCTTTTTTCCGTGCTGGAGGAAAGGACTACGGTGCGATGGCCGTCAACCTTCAGTTCGAGCGAACTTAGATAACGGGTGTCGTCGTGAAAGAAGCCCACGTCAGGCGCGCCCGGGGGCGTGATATCTCCAGAGACGGATGTGGAAAGAAATGTTTTGCCGTCAATGAGAGTGAGATTGTTGACCTTACGCGGTTCGTTCGACTGATACACGATCCGAGGCTCTACGTGAGGGCATGGAATCTCGATCAAATGCTGCTCTGAACTCACTATGTTCCTGGTCGCGCTCATGCCACTGCGGTCTCCTTACTCTTCTTCGAGGTCAGCATCGCGGAGTACAGCTTGATGTATTGGTCCACCATGCGCCCGATCGAGAAATTATTTTCGACGTAGTCCCGAATAGAACGCGCCGACATAGGCACAGTCTCCAGCCGTTGCGCCCTGGAAGCCATGTCCGCTGCGTCAGTGCACACGAAACCGGATATGCCGTCTTTGACGATCTCCGGTACGGAGCCGCCCGGCAGCGCCAGCACCGGCGTACCGCACGCCATGGATTCGATCATGACGAGTCCGAACGGCTCATCCCACTGAATAGGGAAGACCATGGCGAGCGAATCGGCGAGCAATTCATTCTTTGCTGCCATGTCCGCGGAGCCAATGTACTCGATCAGGGTACCGTCAATATGGGGCTTTATTTGAGAATCAAAGTAGTCCTGGAAGAGCGGCTGCACTTCCCCGGCGATCTTAAGCGGGATGCCGGACTTGCGCGCTACGTCGATCGCGATGTGGACACCTTTGACGGGTGCGATCCGCCCGATGAAACTTAAGTAGCGCTTTTTCTTTTCGTGCACCTGATACAGAGAGGTGTCTAGCCCGTGGTGGATCACTGAGGCGGTGTCGATTCCCAGTGACCGCTTCTGGTTCCGGCTTATGCAGACGTAGTGCACACCATCGAAGTGCCGATAGAGCTCGGTCAGTCCCGGCTCCAGCGGGTGATGCAACGTGCAGATCATCGGCTGGTCAATGAACTGCGAGAAGGTCACGCCCGTAGCGTTGTTGATGTGAATGAGGTCGGCATCGGCCACCGCTTCACGCAATGCCCACGCGGTATGAGTGGAATCCCGCACGTGGTTGTAGATGTCGCCTTTGATGGGCCACTGCGATCTTTCAAAGAGCCAACGCTTTTCTACATCCACGGTGGAGTCGCCATTGGTATAAACGACGACATCAATCCCTTTTGCCTTAAGACCTTCAGCCAGTTGCGCGATAAATAGCTCCGTACCGCCATATTGTTTAGGCGGGACGGCAATAAATGGTGGTGCAATGAGTGCGATCTTCAAGAAAACTCCACAAATCAGGATGCAACATCGGTTAGATGCTTAGTGTGAGTGGCGAGGTGTGCGTAAACTAGCGCGCGATGGCAGCAACGTGCGATTGGCCGGCACTGACTGAAGCAACACACTCTTCGAACTGTTGAGCACGTCGGCTGCTGGAATGCTCAGCCAAAATTCGTGCACGCGCTGCTTCACCAATGCGACGAAGGTCCGCAGTTCCGCAACCCGCGAGGTAGTGAAAAGAATCTTGGCGGTTGGAAGCGAGCAGGATCTCGCTTCCGGGACTAAAGAAGTCATCAAGACCCGGCCAATTGTCAGACACTATGGCGGCGCCACTTGCGGCGGCCTCAAAAAGCCGCACGGAGGGTGAATAGCCGGCCATCACCATGTCACGCCTGGTCAGGTTAAGCACTAAACGCGACGAAGAATAAAGCTGCGGATGAAATTTGGGTTCGAGATGTTCGATGCGTAACACGTTCGATGGCCATTGAATGCCGCTTGGGTATTGCGGGCCCGCGACGATGAATTTACTTGGGCCGAGTTGACGGGCCGGCGTGCAGAGCAACTCGTCGAGCTTTGGTTGGCGATCCGGAGCGTAGGTTCCCATGTAGCTCATGTCACAAGCAAAGTCTGCATTCACCGCGACGGGCTGATACTTATTTGTATCTACGGAGCAGTAAAGAGGGACCGCACACTTCGCGTCGAATTCGCTCTCAAGTTCATGCAACACGGGACCGCCGGTGAAGCTGAAATAGATATCTAGATCCGGGATATCCTGCGCTTGCAAATATGCTGTGCCGCCGTTCTCTCGAAGTTGTGAAAGAGTGACCGGGGTATCGATGTCATAGAAGCACTTCACGCCGCGACACTGCCCGAGCATCGCAGACAGCGCTTGACGCGCATGTGGGAAGTAGGAGCCAACGACGGCCACATCTGAGTCGCGAAGTTCCTGCCGGGCGCGCCCGCTTACGTCTGTCCATTGGTCGTAGTGGATGATCTTTATCTTGGGCAGCCCGGCGACGTCGCGATTGTTGGCGTACCATTCCGCGTCGTGCTCGAAGAAGACGATCTCATGTCCACGGTCCGCGAGGGCGCCGCAGAGGGCGCGATAGGTGGTGGCGTGTCCGTTGCCCCATGATGATGTGATCGCCAGACCAAAGATCGTGATCTTCATGGCGTCAAGCGGCAGTGCTCTCTATTCGTGTGCCGTTTAGGATTGCGTCTACCTGAATTGCACGAAGCGTGTACGTATGATCGCGCAAAGCACGCTTACGCATGTTCTGGCCGATCTGAGCGGCGCGTGTTGAATCTACCTGCCGCAAGAGAGTCACTACCTCTTCCGCGGACGTCGCAATAAGAATCTCTTCATCGGGCGCGAAGAAGTCTGCGATTCCGTGCCAGGCGTCAGTGATAAGACAAGCACCTGCCCCCGCGGCTTCGAACACTCGCGTAGGGGGAGAAAACCCGACATCTGCCATCGAATCGCGATTGATATTTAAGACCATGCGTGCGGAACAATTCACGGCGTTGTGTTCATGGGTGTGAACGTGTCCTATCCAGTGAACGTTTGAAGGCAATGGTTTAGCGCCCCAACCTTCACCGCCAAGTAAGAAGCGCAAATCCGGCGCGAGTTCGGCGGCGCGGAGGAAGAAGTGTTCGACGCGTGCTTCGCGATCAGGCAGACGATTGCCGACAAAAGCAAGGTCACAGTGAAAGCGGTCGTCTGGAGCTACGGGAAAATGCGAATCGGCGTCATGCGCGTTATATATAGGATGGCAGTTACGCGCGCCAAGCTTGGTGTAATGTTCAACGACCCGTGGACCGCCGCCATACGTGAAGATGAAATCGTAACGCGGGATGAGCGGGCGAAACGGATCAATGAAATTCGACTGCACCCGGGCAAGAGTGGCGGGAGCATCGACATCCCAGAAGGCGATCTTTGTGCGCCGAGAGCCGAGCAAAAGGACTTCGCGCTCCAGCAACTCATCATCGACACCCACGCCACTATGTTTAACCACCAGATCGGCTTCAGAGCCAGCTTGTAATATCCGGGGCAGGTCTGAGGGGCTTTGATAAACGATCGAGCGCACGTAAGAGGCGTCATGCTGGTCACGATGCTGCTGACGGCCGTAGGCGTCGGGTTCAGCGAAGGTGATCTCGTGCCCAAGCCGGGAAAGAGCGCGATAAATACCACGATAGTAAGTTGCAGCGCCGTTCCAATAAGACGAGGTGATGCTCGATCCGATCACGAATATCTTCACGCAGCCACCCCTCGTTTCATCTCCTGCAATATCCCGGTCAATTGTTCCGCGCGGTGGCGTGTCGTGTGGCGCTTCAAGACGGTCTGCAATCCGCTGGCGCCTATCTGACGGCGAGCCACGGCATCATCCAGCAAGTGGGCAATCTCCTCCCGCATGGCAGTCCCGTCTGGTAGGACCACAAAATCTTCGCCGGAGCGGAAGAGCGAGTCGCGGTCCTCCCACGGGGAGCACAGCAGGGGCGCACCGCAAGCCAGGGCCTCAAAGACACGGATGGTTGGAATGCCGCCTAATTGGTTTTGATAAGGACAGCGCGGCAGATGCAACGCGAGCTTGCTCTTTGCATATGCGGCAGGCGCTTCGAGATTCGGAAGGTATCCGTAATAGGCAATGCCCGCGTCCCTCAGTCTTGCCTTAGCGGATTCCGGATAGCGCACGCCATGCGCCACGAATCGTGCATCTGGCAGCGCAGCGGCGGGCGCGATGAGGAACTCTTCCAATTCGCGAGTACGCTCTTCGTCTCCCCAATTCCCGATCCACAGAACATCGTTCACTTTTTCCGCTTCCAAGGGAAAGAAAGTCTCTATGTCTGCCGCCTCGTGGAACGTGAATACGTTGTGCATACCCAGGCTGTCGCGATAGATCTTGCGCAGGGGTTCGCCGAAGGCCAACACGCCATCAAAGAGATGCAAGTGGAAGCGCAACAATTCGCCTGGCCGCGTCACTGCGCGGTGATGCGTGTCATGCAGCAGAACGCGGAATCCTAATTGGTGCTTTAACGCGAGAATGGCATTTACTACCCGCGGGTCATTCCACTCATGCACAAGGACCACATCAGCGTGGCGCAATTGCGCTTTCAGATGGCCTTCGAGAGTGCCGTCATTTTGATAAAAGAAAATACGCAGTTCAGGGAACGCTTTGCGGAAGTTGTCGATGGTCTCGATAGATTTGTGCTGCTCGCTTTTCACCAGATTCGATAGTGACCAAGAGCCTAACTCTTCATGGCAACGGACCTCGTGCCCCATGCGCCCCAGATCACGGGCCAGGCCACGCAAGAAATGTGCGTTGCCGTGGTTCCAGTCAGAGATCAGCGAATGCGCGAAGATGTGGATGCGTTGTCTCACGCGGCACTTACCTCCGCTGGCACCAGGCTGCGATACAAATTGAGGTAATCGTCAGTCATCTTTTTAGACGTGTAGTACCGCATGGCGCGACGATAAGCTTTGCCTGCGGCAGCGGTGATGCGCCCGGGATTTTTTGCCAAGTCTTCCAGGCTCTCTTGCAGGCTGATGGCATCATTGTTGCGAAAGTAAATGGCCGCGTCCCCCCAGATCTCGCGGAGACTAGGAATATCGCTGGCTACAATAGCGCAACGCGATAACGCCGCCTCGAGTGGTGCAAGACCGAAAGGTTCATATTGGGATGTAGCAACGTAGACAGCGGCGTTGGCGTAAAGCTCCTGCAGTTGTTTTGAGTCTTGCGGCCCTTTGAATGTGATCGAACCGCTCCCGGAAGCGAGAGGGCCGTCGGGACCACCGGACGGGTCTTGGTCACTGCCGGCGAGGTACACCGGCACGGGCGATGCGATACGCGAAAGCAAGACGGAATTTTTGCCCAAGTCCCAGATCCTGCCCACAGACAAGGCATAACTTTTTTTTGCAGCGTAAGGGTTGAACCATGCAGGACTGCGCCCGTTGTAAATCACGGCGACATTTGCTGCACTGCCGTGTAATTCTTGAAAGGCATCGAGCATCCAGTTGGATGGAGCCACGAGAACATCTGCTCCGCGCACCGCGCGTTGCACGGCGGCACGATAGCTGGTCATCCAGCTGCTTGCGGGTGGCTGCTTGCCGTGCACCGCCATCCACCAGGTGACCACATCGCTGTGAGCCACCACGATGCGTGGAACGCCGCACTCCAGATCGCCAAAATAGTATTGGCTGAGATGCAGCAGATCGGGTTCTACTTCATCGATAACCGAAGCAAGGAATGCTGCGGCGGATGCGAGATCAGCTTCGGAATCCTGCATCCATTCAAGTCGGAACGCGGTAGGGCGGAAATCGACATTCGTTAGCGCGGCGATCCACTCGGCTTGCTCCGTCGTAGGAATGTTGCCAAAGCTTACCAAGGTGATGCGGTGCCCGCGCGAATGAAGGCCCGTGACTAGTTCACGCGTGTAATTCCAAACGCCCCCGAGTGTGTCGGCTGTTACCAGTATGTGCATTCCTGTTATTCGGCCCTGGCGGTGGCCCCTGCCATCGTTGGTTGAGTCTCTTGTTTCGTGGTATAGCGGCCCACCGCAAAACTTGCGAAATCCGCGAAGTCTTCGACGTGCTTTGGCGGCGAAGCGTAATGGCGCTCTAGACCGAGGTGTTCTGGTGTGAAACAAAGCGTGAGCGTGGTATCGAATCCGTCGAGCGCTGACATCTGCTTGTCAAACCATTCGGTGCCGTCGGCGTGAAAAGAATCCGCCCAACTCAAACCTGTCCGCAGATATTTCACGCCAAGCTTCCGAAGCCATTCCACGGCAAGTCCTAGCCTCGGATCGCGATAATGAAACCACTGGCAGATGCCAAGTCCCTGGGGAAAATGCGAAGCGGCGAGCTTCGGCGTGCCATCTTCTCGCAATAGACCCATATAGTAGTGGCGATAGTACGAGCTACCTTCGGCTTCGCGATGGCGAGTGGTGGCTGTCCAGGTCGCGGGCAGATCCATCAAGCTATACCAATGGACGCGGTCAGCGATGGGAAGAAGAAGCTGCGCAGTGCGCTGCATGCCGAACAGTTGCACTTCTTCGGCCCCGAAGGATGATGCGCCGGCTTCGCTGACCCAGATGGGCAATCTTGTCTCGGCGCGAATCTCGGCGATCTTTGCCGGCCATTCATTGATGTTCCAGTGGTTCCAGTCGAGTGGAAACCCGTGAAGGGCGACAACATCCACTGCGTCAAGCACGCCTTGTTCGCCGAGATTGCGAATGAAATTGGGATCGATGGGCGAGATGCCACCTAACACGATAGGCACTTCAGGATTCGCGTTACGAATCGCCTTGGACGCTTTGATGACCATTTGGGAAAAAATGTTCCAGTCAGGATCGAGGTCGCGGTTCCAATGCGACATGTTGTTCGGCTCATTCCAGATCATGACTGCTTCAACCATTCGTGCTCATCTCCTTTAGATGGTGCCGTCAAGTTCCATATCGAGGATGTATTTACCATCGCGTTGCGCATGAGCCGGCGTGCAGATGAAGGTTTCCGGATCGGCGGTTTCGTTTATTTCGAGTCCTGCGCTGCGCAGCATTGCCATCGCCCCGCTGCGATTGGGAATGAACCAGTTGGTGTAATCGCCGGAGTATGAGTTCTCAATGAAGTAGGTGGCGGGAAAATCAGTGTTGTGAAAAATAGTCTCGTTGTGAAAGTCGTAATCAGGTTCGGCGACGAAGTCATTTCGCGAACCGCGAAGCATGCTTTGGAAGATCAAGCGCCCGCGGGTTTTTTTGACCGCCTTGTCAAGCGCGAGCAGCGGATAGCGCAGGTGATAGAACACGCCGAGGAAAAGGACGTAATCGAAGCGGAACGGCAGTTGGTCAACGTCATAGAGACACATCTTGCGAAATTCGATGTCGAGACCTAGCGTTTCGGCGGCGAAGCGGGCTTGCTCAAGACAACGGTCTTCGAGATCGATGCCGAGCACGCGTCCTGCATTGCGCTGCTTCATGGCTATGGAATAGAAACCGGCATTGCAGCCGATGTCGAGGACAGATGCGCCGCGTAAATCCTGAGGCACTAAACCGGCGATCTTCTGCCATTTGAATTTCGGAAAATCGCCTAGAGAGTGACCAGGCGCGGTGAAAACCCCATTGAGGTCGAGATTGTGAAACCAAGGTTTCAGCTCTGCGATCCGCCTAGTAAGAGAATCTGGCGCGGCTTCCGGCAGAATCTCTGTCGGGCTGGTGGCATTGGACAAGATACTCATATTTATTGATGTTGCCGGGCCCGAAGACACACCACCGCCTGAACAGCGGCAATGGTTTAGAACGAAATCCAGAGTAGCGGGATGCCTGCCATGGCCCGCCTAAGCGAAAGCAGTCAACCGACCTGAGAAGGCCATGCAGAAATGTTTACTTGAAATGAATTAAAGAGCGCGACGGCCGCTGATCAGATTCAGGACGGCTACCACGAGAGCGATGACCAGCAGAATGTGGATCAAACTGCCGGCAATGTGGAAGCCCCATCCGAGCAGCCACATGATGAGAAGAATCGCAAAAATAGTCCAAAGCATTGAGGGTCCCCTAGGCCGAATACACGTTTCTATAGGCCTGTTCACTCAGAGTAGCGGAATCTATGGAAAGTTGTCCGGGGTAGCTGGAATTGTTAAGCGGCACTGCCCAAGCGGGACTGGATCTGTAAGGCCAGCTCATGGACCGAGCGAAGTTTGTCCGCTATCGAGGCGGGGATAGCTGGCTGCGCCAGAGCGAGTTCCGAGGACAGAAGGATGCCGGAAACGGCGCTCGCCAACTCATTGCGCAAGGCAGCTTGGGCGGCACGGGCGGCAAGTAGTTGTTCCTGCCGACGACGGGACAGGGCGGAGCGGACGTCGCGGGTGATGCGATCGACTCCGCTGATAGCGAAGTTGAGGATGACGGGAATAGCGGTGCCCGAGTGCTTTGAGAGGGTGTCAGTAGCTAAAGGGCTTGCATCCACCAGCGACTGGTCGATGACGATGGCCGCGTAGTCGCCATTGCGCAGTTTCACGGAACTTTGTGAGATGGCAGAAATCAATTCCACTTTCTCACTGAGATTTCTTTCAATAGCGGCGGCGCACTCAGCGGCATTCTTTGCAGCGCTTATGAGAAGAACCATTTTGTTGTCTCCATTAAAGCTTTTGGCCATGGCTGCTACTCTGCAGACATTCCGTATTCTTTTAACTTGCGATAGAGCGTGGTCTTGCCGATGCCGAGAAGTTTGGCAGCTTTCATCTTGTCTCCGCCGACACGCTTCAGTGCGGAGAAGATGGCTTCTTTTTCCATCTCAGCGATAGGGACTACGCCGCTCGGGTGACCGCTCTCCGACGGTGTAGGACGGCCACCGTTCTGAACCTGCGTGGGGAGATCGCCGATGTGGATGTGCGGCCCACTGGTCAGTGTAGCCGCGCGTTCGAGGCAACTTTCCAATTCGCGGATATTGCCCGGCCAGTCGTAAGCCATCATGAGGCGAAGAGCTTCATCACTGATGGTTCGTTCGACTCCGGTGGAAGCATTCAGCCGCTCGAGGAAATGGCCGACGAGCAATGGAATATCTGCCTTGCGTTCACGTAAAGAAGGGACGCGGATATTGACGACGTTCAAACGGAAAAACAGGTCTTTGCGGAATGTCCCCTGCTGTACGGCAGCTTCGAGATCGCGATTGGTGGCGGCGAGAATCCGCACGTT
>JAICWB010000047.1 GCA_025935035.1 Terriglobales bacterium | reverse complement strand
TGTCCGCGATACTTGGTGCCGGCGACGATCAACGAGAGGTCGAGGGCGAGGATCTTTTTGTCCGCGAGAAACGATGGCACTTCGCCATCGGCGATGCGCTGGGCCAAGCCTTCGACGATGGCCGTCTTGCCGACGCCCGGTTCACCGATGAGCACAGGATTGTTTTTCGTGCGGCGGCATAAGATCTGTATGGCGCGCTCGAGTTCGTTCTCGCGTCCGACCAGGGGGTCGAGTTGATTATCCATGGCGGCTTGTGTCAGGTCACGGCTGAATTCCGCCAGCAGCGAGCTTTCGCGATTGCTTCCGCCACCACCGCTGCGTTGCGACGGCGCAGCTTTTTCCTGTGACGTGCGCGCGAGTTCTTCACGAATCGTGCCAAGGCGCAATCCGCGCTCGTGCAGGATCTCAGCGGCAAAGCATTTTTCTTCGCGCAGCAAACCCAATAGAAGATGTTCGGTGCCGATGTGTTTGTGCGAGAGGCGCTCGGCCTCTTCCGCCGCATATGCAAGCACACGCTTGCATTCGTTGCTCAGCGGCAAATCGACAGAGGTGGAGACTTTCTCGCGGATCGTAGTGTGGCCTTCGATCTGTTTGCGGATCGATTCCACGGAAGCATGCGAACGCAGGAAGCGATTGGTCAGGGCCTTGTCTTCACGCAAAAGGCCGAGCAACAAATGCTCCGTCTCAATGTATGGCGAGCCGAACTGGCTGGCCTCATAACGTGCGAAGAAGATGACCCGCCGCGCTTTCTCTGTGTACCGTTCGAACATGTGCCCCCTCGGGTATGAGCCAGATTCGCCGCAACTTAAGTCGCCGCTACTCTGCTGAACCCATGATGCAACTTTATTGCACCACTTTCAAGATAACTTTCTCGCATCCTGCCCGGTTACCTGACTAACTATGTAGCAATCCGCTTACCAACATTAGACGCCGGAAAACCGCTGACGATGCAAGCTGCGTGAAAATTTAGACCGCAACTTTTTTCATCGTAGTGGAGAACGTGCGCGATGGGCAACCTTGCGAGACTATGGGATTACGGTTGCTTGCGAGGGGTACAACGCGATGTGGCGTGGATGCAGAAGGTTGCGGAGTATGGATTTTGGGAGAGTAGCTGAAGTGGATTCAATGACGTGTGGGTAACGTTACTTAACCGACGGCGCATATGCATAGCTGACGAGGACGCGCATGTGGGGCGGTTTTGCAGAGCGATAGGGGTCCTTCGCGCAAAAGCGGCGCTCAGGATGACGAAATTCAACTGGCAATCGCAGACACGGCTGACAGTTTTTGCTCAATCTTGAGTCAATTTGCCGCCGGAGAGTGTTAGCACTCTGGTGCAGCGGCGGGCGAAGTCCATGTTGTGAGTGACTATGACTGATGTGAGGGAGCGTTCGCGGTGCAGGCGGGAAATGAGTTCGAAGACCATCTCCGCAGATTTGTTGTCGAGGTCGCCGGTGGGCTCGTCGGCGAGAAGGACTTTAGGGCCGGCGACCAGGGCGCGGGCGAGTGCGACACGCTGTTGTTCGCCGCCGGAGAGTTCGCCGGGACGGTGATGTCCACGATCTGAGAGACCGATCTCTTTGAGCCACTCGTTGGCGAGGTCATACGGAGATCTTTTCTGCTTGCCGTTCGCGGCCATGAGTAAGGGCATAGCGATATTTTCCTGCGCGGAAAATTCCGGCAGCAAATAGTGGAACTGCCAAACGTAGCCGAGGTCGCGTCCACGGAAATCTGAAGCAGCTTCGTCTGAGAGGGCGGTGAGGCGAGTGTCGCCGAAAAAGACTTCCCCGGAGCTGGGGCGGTCGAGCGCACCTAATATGTGCAGCAGCGTGCTCTTGCCGCATCCTGATTCGCCGACGATGGCCAGCATCTCGCCCTGCGCGACGGAGAATGTGAGTCCATCAAAGAGGACAAGGTCATGATCGCCGGAACGAAAGACCTTGCGCAGGCTCTGGACGCGGAGCACATCACTCATAGCGCAATGCCTCCGCGGGAAGAACGCGCGATGCAGACCACGACGGATAGATAGTGGCGAGGAACGAGATGGCGATGGCGACTCCGACTACGAGCAGGCCATCGATCAATCGCGGCGCGAAGGGAACGTAGTCTATGGAATAAACCTCGGCGGAGAGCGCGAGGAATCTGTAGTGCGCGCCCGCCCATGAGATGGCATAGCCGACGATGGCGCCGACCAGCGTGCCGATCACGCCGATAAGCACGCCTTGCAAAATGAAGATGCGGCGTACCTGCGAGCGCCGGCAGCCCATGGACATCAGTACCGCGATGTCCTTTGTCTTTTCCATCACCATCATGATGAGGGAGATGAGGATGTTGAGCGCGGCCACGGCGACGATGAGTCCGATGGTGATGAATGTGACGAGGCGTTCAAGACGCAGCGCGCGGAAGAGAGCTTTGTTCTGCTCGATCCAGTTGGTGGTCTGGAAACCGGTGCCGGCTTCTTTTTCCAGCGTCTCTCCGACCTGCGGCGCGAGATAGAGGTCGTCCAACTTGAATTCGAAGACGGAGACGACATCGCCTAGGCCGAAGAGGCGCTGCGAATCACTCAGTCGAGTGAATCCCCACGACGTGTCGTAATCGTAAAAACCGGAATTGAAGATGCCCACGACCTTGAAGCGCACATATTTTGGAACAAGTCCGAATGGAGTCAGTTCGCCTTGCGGGCTGGTGACGAGAACTACCGATCCGACGGTCACGCCGAGGTCGTCTGCCAAATCTTTGCCGAGGACGATCGGTGCCAGTTCGGGCGCGGGCAGCGGCGAATCAGAACCTTGCAGCGGTTGCAGCGTTTGCGCGGGCGGCATCTTCAGCGCTTCGATCGAGCCGGCAGAGAGATGGTTGAGCACGGAGCTGATCTTGTTCTCATCGTCTGGCACGATGCCTTTTAGCATCACGCCTTTTGCGAGTGAGCCGCGCGAGACCAATACCTCTTCATAGATCGCGGGAGCCGCGCCGATGACGTGCGGCGTGTTTTTCAATCTCTCCAACAGCGGACGCCAGTCGCGCACGCCGGTATCTTCCACGCGCATGAGCTGGACATGAGCTTGCGAGCCGAGAAGGCGCTCCTGCAGGTCCTGGCGGAATCCGTTGTTGATAGCCAGCGCGATGATGAGCGAAGCTACGCCGGCCGCCACTCCGATGATGGAGATGGCGGTGATCACGCCAATGACGGCTTGGCGGCGCTTGGCGCGAAGATAGCGGGCGGCTATGAAGAGTTCGAAGCGCATTGGTTATTGGTTGTCGGTCATCGGTTTTCAGTCAAGCAATCAAATGCCGATTGCGGACACCCTCTTCTTATACTCGCGATACTCGTCACCAAATCTCTTTTCCAGCTCCGCTTCTTCCGTGCGGATCATTACTGCTCCGGTCACAATGCCGAAGGCGAGCAATCCGTAGACGGCTGCCAAGCCGCTGGCCACGGCCAGCGCAGTCACCATAATAAGGTGTGAGAGGTAGATGGGGTGGCGCATGCGTCCGTGCATGCCGGTGGTGATGACGCGATTATCGGCCCGTTTGGGGTTGAGTTCATGGCGGCCGATGAGGCGGTCTGAGCCGAAGTCGCGGCCGATCTTGCGCAGTAGATAAATGTCTGCGGCGAAGAGGATGCCGCCGGGCAGCAACGACCACCGGGTTTCATATAGCGTGATGAAGCGCCAGCGTCCGGTGATGAGGCCGAGCAGAATGATGAAGCCGAGCCATGCGAATCCGAGTGGTGTGAAGATGCGGCCTTTGCGCGCGCGCCATTTGTCTGCGAATGGATGGACCACGAGCCAGTAACTGGGGATGGAGCAGTATATGAGGGCGAGGATCCAGGCCAGGGTGAGGGAGGCGTAGAGCATTGGCGATATTGATTGTAGTGCAGGAGGGGGGAAGCACCGAGCATCGAGCATCAAGTAGCGAATTGTTTGCAGAGTGCCAGAGATTCTTCGCGCAGAGTACGCGCTCAGAATGACAAGTGTGCGAATAGCCAGGCATTGCGGTGAGGGCGGGACGCCCTCACGACAGCCAGCGGGACGCCGGCGGTACTTTGTATATACTCGTTGCGCGGATTTCGGGAGAAGCCATGCGCAAGTTGGGGATGTGTCTGTTACTGATGTTTCTTTGTGCGGCGGGGTCACGATCTTCAGTCGCGCAGATCAAACTCGCTGTGGATGCGAGCGATGCGCCCCGGCACATCCTGCATTCGCATGTGACGATGCCTGCCAAGCCCGGGCCGATGACGGTCGTTTATCCCAAGTGGATCCCGGGAGAGCATGGGCCGACCGGGCCGATCATTGATGTGGCGGGGCTAAAGTTCATTTCGAATGGGAAAGACATTCCCTGGCAGCGCGATTTGAACGACATGTATGCCTTCCATATAAATATTCCTGACGGCGCTAACGAACTCCAGATCTATTTCGATTGCTTAGGCAATGCGGACAAGAGCGGCTTTCTGTTGGGCTATGCGTCCACTGAGAATCTGACTGGAATCAGTTGGAACCAAGCGGTGATGTATCCGGCGGGGACGAAGACGGATGATGTGACGGTTACGGCGAGTCTTAAGTTGCCGACTAGTTGGCAATATGCAACGGCGCTGGAGAGAGCTGGCAACGGCGATGTCTCATCGCGCCAGATGGCATGGATAGACTTTGAACAAAATTCCCTCACGCAATTCGTCGATTCTCCCGTCCTCGCCGGCCGCTACTTCAAAGAGATCGACGTGACGCCGGCAGGGGAATCGCGCAAACATTATTTGGACCTAGCCGCCGACAGCGAAGCAGCCATCAATGACATTCCGTGGGATTGGATCGATGCCTACAAAGGTCTGGTGCGGGAGAGCGGCGCTTTGTTCGGTGCGCGGCATTACAACAGCTATCGCTATCTCGTGTCGCTGCATGGAACGGACATGAACGGTCTTGAGCATCATCAATCGAGCCAGGACCTGCTGCCGGAGATGGGACTCGCGAATTCGGACTACCGCAATGTTTACGGTTATCTGCTGGCGCATGAGATGACGCATTCGTGGAATGGAAAATATCGTCGTCCGGCGGGGCTCGCGACGCCGAACTATCAGGAGCCGATGCAAGGTGACCTGCTGTGGGTATATGAAGGCCTGACGCAGCACCTTGGATACTTGCTGGCCGCGCGCAGCGGGTTATGGTCACAAGATGTTTATCGCGACAATATCGCGGAAGTGGCGCAGCTCATGACGTATCGCAGTGGTAAGAAGTGGCGTCCGCTGGAAGATACGGCCGCGGCTGCGCAGTTGTTGTACTTCGCGCCGCCGGAGTGGGACAACTGGCGCCGCAATGTGGACTACTACCGCGAAGGCGCGCTCATCTGGCTGGAGGCGGACACGATCATCCGCCAACAGACGAAGGGCGCGAAGTCGCTGGATGATTTCTGCAAGGCGTTTTACGGCGGCGAAAGCGGACCGCCAAAGCTGATTCCCTATACGGAAGATGACATCATTGCCGCGCTGAATTCGATTGCGCCTTACGATTGGAAAGGGTTTTTCCAGACGCGTATCTATGATGTCGCGCCGCAAGCGCCGCTTGCGGGCTTGACCAATAGCGGCTGGAAGGTCGTTTATAAAGACGAGCCTACGGTTGTGGGGCGTTCAAGAGAAGCTGTTCAACAACAGCTCGATATGACTGCCTCGCTCGGCATGATGATCGACATGAGCGCGGAAAGTGAAGGTAGGGTGATTGATGTGGTGATGGGCGGGCTCGCTGAGAAGGCGGGCATCGCTCCTGCATTCAAGATCGTTGCGGTGAACGGACGCAAGTATTCTTCGCAGTGGATGCGGGAAGCCGTGAAGCAGGCTACTAAGTCAAAAGACCCTATCGAATTGATCGTGGCCAACGGCGATTTCTTCAAGACGATTAAGCTGGATTATCACGATGGCGAGCGCTATGCGCATCTGGTGAGAGATGACTCGAAGCCGGATATCCTGACAGAGATATTGAAGGCGAAGGGGAAATAGTAGCCCGGTTTCAAGTTGCAAGGTTGCCCGTAACGGGTGACGGAGTTAAGGGATTGTCGCCACTCTCGTCTTGCCCACCGTGTCGCTCAAGAACAAAACCTGAGCGACGAGGATGGGGCACAATCGCGCCCGACTCTTGTTACTTCACCACCACTTTTGCGCTGCCCATGTTGTCGTAGCGGTCATACGCGCGGACGACGATGGTGTGTTCGCTGGAAGTCGCGGCGAACTTGTCTGATGAGTGCGGGATTGCGGCGGAGAAGTCATACTTTTCCATCGTTGAATCTGATATCTGGCCGATCGGTTCCACGTACTGCCAATCCCCGGCGTCGATCGAGTACTCCGCGCGCTGGAGTGGCGAGAACGAATCATGCGCGGTGAAGGTGATGTGCATTTTGTCGCCTTCTGTCTTTGCGGCAAGCGCATCCACGACGGGCGGCGTGGTGTCCACTTCAAAGCGCGGCGAGATCTTATCGCCGGTCAACGCATCTTGCGGCGTATGGGAAGGCGAGTCACTGGCCAACACGCGCAACGTGTAGCCGCCATCGGGCAGCAGGGCGGCGTCGAATGAATAATATTTGTCGGCGATGCCGCCCTTGAGCAGCTTCCAATCTTTTTCGTCATCGCCTTTGGTGTAGAGCGAATAGGTGAGGTCGTCGTCGTTGTCGTCATGCGCGGCCCAGCGCACGGCGATGCCGGTCTTATCTTTTTGGGCGGTCATGGGCGGCTCGAATTTCGTCGAGAGGCCCGGAATCATGCCTTGTGTCTGCGTGCTGAGACTGATGGTCACGGTGTCATTGGCGGGCTTGATGATGCTGTTGCTGTTGAAGCGCGCGCCGGTCTGCACCACCACCTCTTCCACGACCGGCGCAACATTCTTCGACAGATAGTTCACGATCACGTCGTCGAGAAGCGCAGCGCTGTGGGGCGGCATCACCACTTTCCATTGGATGAACCGCGCCGAGGGCGCTTCCACTCGCGCGCTTCCGTACGAAGGCCCAGGGCCTGTTTGAACTTGCTTCCACGCCGACCAATTGCGGTCGGGATTGTCCACGTTGCCGCTGCGGGTGAAGAGCTGAAAGTTGCCGGTGCCGCGGACTTGCATGCGTCCCCAGCGGGAGAAGCTGTGCGCATCAAAGACGTCGCTCTCGTAGGTGCCTTCGGAGTCAGGAGTAGCGCTCAGGCGAAAGACTTTGCCAAGGTTGCTGGTGGTGGCGTAGAGCGCACCTTTGGGCGCGGCGGCAAATGCGGTGATCTGCGTGGCGCTGGCTTTCACCAGGTCAGAGAAGGTGCCGTCTTTCTCGATGGAGACGATGCGGCCTTTGTTTCCGGTACCGGCGAGCAGGTGTTGTTGGGGATCGAAGGCGAGCGCGTAAACGATGTCCTCTTTGGTCGTCCAAAGTTTGGTGGGCGCGCCTTCGGGAGTGACCATGTAAACGTCTGAGCCACCGGCGGCAGCGACGCTGCTGGGGCCTACCATTGCGGGAATCGTATTAAGACCGGGACCCAGCGCTGAGAGGATGGGCGACGTCTGACCGGGAGAGATGTGGCTCTTCTCGCCGACACTGGCGGCGTAGATGTTTCCTTGCGCGTCGAGCGCGAGCGCGGTGATCTCTTTTTTGGGCGCGCTGTAGAGCACGAAGCCTTCGCCCGAGGGCGAGATGCGATAGATGAGTCCGCTCCCGTCAGAACCCGCGATCAAGTCACCCGCCGCATTGAACGCCATTGCCCGGATGTGGGCTTCATCACTTTTGAAGAAGACAGTACCCTCGCCGCTGCCGTCTTTGGCCTTCGTCACGCGGAAGATCTCGCCACGGTCGCCGGTGCCTACGTAAAGGCGTCCTTCTTTATCGAGCGCGAGTGACCAGATGTATTTCGTCTTCGGATCGAAATAAGTGCCGGCGGTGTAGGCCGAATCTTTTTCTCCGCGCGTGAGCCTGTAAACTTTGCCGTCGGGAGAGGTGGCGGCATATACACTGCCATCTTTGTCGAGGGCCAGCGCTTGCACTTCCAACTCTTTTGGTTCAAAGATGACCGTCGATCTCCCGTCTGGGGTAACGCGATACACGCGCGCGGGCGACCCTGCGCCGAGAAAGATGGTGCCATCCGGTTGCGAGACTGCTGACCATATATAGGTTGAAGGCGAGGTATAGATGGATTCAAACCCCGGGGCGAGTGAAAGTGTGCCATCACTGCGGACAGCCACGCCCTTGGTCGTACCTTTTGAAAAGTCGTCGTAGGTGCGTTGCTGCCAGGTCTCAGTGCCTTGTGCGAAACAGATCGAAGTGAGAAAGAGCAGCAAGAAAGAAAGCCGTGCGGGTTTTTTCATTATTGAGTTCGCGTTCCGGTAAAGCTATTTGATGGTGAGCGTGATGACCTGCGAGCCTGAGACCACGAAGTCAAGCGGCGTGGAAGATTCGTCCACGGCGGATTCGCCGGTCACGACCATGTCCTGCGTACCGCGCATGCCGTCCATCACGTTCATGACTGACAGTGGCAATCCGGGCATGACTTTATCTTCGACTACAGCTTGCGGGTTCGATTGCAGCAATGAGACGTAAAGCTTCTGGTTGCTGCGCTCTTTGTTGATGGAGGCAATAGTCGCGCCCAGATCGAACTTGCGCACGAAGGCCTGAGACTCGTGCCGCGTTTTTTCTAAGGTATCGGCGTCGCTTACCAGAATGCGCAGCGTGCCCTTCGGCGTCGAAGGCGGAATGTGTACTTTGATCTGCCGGACGACGCGTTCGCCGCGATACGGCCGCAACGCGGCTTCGACCGTGACATCATCACCCGGACGAGCTTCCGTCACGTCAGTGCGCGCGGATTCAAGCTTCGCCCAACGACGCTCGGGAATCAGGTCAATATCAAGATTGATGGCGTTGATCTCTGGCGCTTGATAAGAATTCTCATAGATGCGTCCGAAGCGGTCGCCGAGCGAGATAGCCAGCAAGGCTGCGGTCGGCATCTCAACGCTGGGAGCAAACATGTCGCGCAGTTGCACAGCAGGGAAACCCTGTACGGCAATGTTGCCATCGAGCCGATAGCTCACGTCTTCGCCGGTCTCATTCAAACTTTGCAATGCGTTGTACACCGTAGCCGTAAGCGCAGTCGGCGTGAGCTTAGGGCTGTTGAGCACTTCGTAATGAAATTCTTTGGGATGCGCGCCATGCAATGTGAGCTTCACGGGAACCATGTGAGCCTCAGCGCCGAAGCGTCCCATAACGCCAGTGTGCCGGTCTTGCATGAACGCGCCGACGGTCTCAGTCGTCATGGCGATCTTGAAGGAATCAAGCGGTGAAGGCAAAGTGGCGAGCACCGTGGATTTCGTCATTGGCATGTCCACCCGGCCGAATTGCATAAGCGGATGTCCACACGCCAGAAGCCGCTGCGGATCGATGTAAGTGACGGTGCAGGTGGCGGAGATGTCCATGTCACCGCGAACGAGCACGATACCCACGGACGAGCCGGGCTCGATGGGCTCGGGCTGTTTAGCATCGCTGGCCGAACCCGCGCCCATCACGGGGATAACACCGGCCGCTTCAAATTGCGGCGCAAAACGCTTGAGCGTATCTTCCGTGAATCCGTTGAAGACCAGTGGTGCGGCGATCGGTTTCATGTAGCTGGCCATCTGCGTAAGACTCGCACCGGACACGGGATCGCCGCCGCTTACGGCACTCTTGGCCGCGTCCGTTTTGTGATCACCGGGTACGGGCGTGAATACGCTCTGCGCAGGCACGGATTTATCCAACTCGTTGATCTCAAGCATCTCTTCGATTGGCGTGACTCCCGCGATGGGTTCCTTCGAGAAGCTGCCGATGCGGAATGCCAACGCTCCCACAAGTTTTCCGTCTATATAGACAGGGCTGCCGCTCATGCCGGCCACTACGCCAGTGAATTCCGGTTTCTGGCCGTGCAAGCGGATGAGGATCATGTCGCTTTTTGGGCCGTTCATGTTCTTGAGGACGCCCAGGACTTCGACGTCCATCGGCTCCGGCTTCACGCCTTGAAACACGGTGTAAGCCACGCCGCGCATGCCGGCCTTGACTTGCTCCAATGGCATGATCTTTTGTGCGGGAGCGGAAGCCGAAGCTCCCGCGGAAGTTACCGATGCTGCCGGCTTAGCAGCGATCGCAGGCTTTTTGTCATCGTCAGTTATTGTGGCGGACACTGAAGCGGCAAGGAATAAGCAGTAGATCAAAAAGGCGAATGACCGAAAGGAAAGACGTTTCATAAACGGACTGCGCGTGCTCAGCATGCTCTAGAGACGATTGAAAAGATGCTGAGTGAGCGTGAAGTGCATCTATACTAGCATAGGAATTTTTCATAGAAGGTAAGCAGAATGACCTACGTAACCCCTTTGTTCATGCGATGGTTAAGAGTGCGAACCGCGATCTTTTCACTGTTGGTATTAATACTTTGCGGGGCGTTGGCGGTCGCTCAGACACAGAGCACAACGCCTACTAGCGGACAATCCACGAACAGCGGACAATCGACAACGACACCGCAAACGCAGAAGCCGCAGGCGCCGGAAGCAGGCGGCCCGGAAGGCGATACCGGCCCCATTGTGGTGCCGAAGAAGAAGCCGGCCGATGAGCCTCCGCCGGAGAAACCGCCGAAGATCAAGAATCCGGAGGGCCTGGAAGATTTCTCGTTGCGCGTGAACGTCCCGGTAGTGAATCTGGATGTGAGCGTGCTCACGAGAGATGGGCAGTTCATCCCTGGATTGAAAGGCGGCAATTTCAAAGTCTACGAAGATGGAGTCGAACAAAAGCTCACCGCCTTCAATCAGACAACCGCGCCCATCACGGCAGTGCTTCTGGTGGAATTCGCGAACACGAATTATGCGTTCATCATTGACATGCTCAACGGCGCTTACAGCTTCCTGGGCATGCTCAAGCCGGAAGATTGGGCCGCGGTCGTCAGCTATGACATGAAGCCACAGATCCTTGTGGACTTCACGCAAGACAAGCGCGCCGTGGCTTCCGCGTTGAACATGCTGCGCATTCCGGGATTCAGCGAGACTAACCTGTTTGACGCGCTTTACGACACGGTGGACCGCATTGACGGACTCGAAGGCCGCAAGTACATCATCCTTATATCGAGCGGGCGCGACACCTTTAGCAAGCTTACCTACGACAAGATCCTCAACAAGTTGAAGAACACGCAGAACATCACCATCTATGCCATCAGCACGGGCGAAGCAGCGCGCGAATGGTACGACTCGCACGGGATGATGGGATCCATCACTCGCTTGGATTACCTCCAGGCTGACAATCAGATGAATACATTTGCCAAGCTGACGGGCGGCGCGGCGTTTCATCCGCGGTTCGAAGCGGAGTTTCCGGAGATCTTCCAGCAGATCGGCAATGACATACGCAATGAGTATGTGCTGTCGTACCATCCCACGAATACGAAGCTGGATGGCACGTATCGCAAACTGAAAGTGGAACTGGTCGGGCCGGATGGTTCGCCGCTTAAGATCACTGACCAGCACAACAAGAACGTGAAGTATCAGGTGATCGCCCGCGAAGGCTACAAGGCGAAGCAGGTGGTGGAGTAGCTAGACCCCACGGAACAGACGATCGAGCGCGAAAAGAAGTGCGACACCGGCAAACACGGTGAGCGCCACCTTCGCGCCGGGCTCTTTGTTCACTTCAGGGATCAGGTCTGACGCAGCCACGTAAAGCGTAACGCCTGCGGCCAGCGGCAGTCCGATGTCCAGCCATCGTGAGAGCAGACTCATGGCGAGCACGCCCGCGACAGTTGCAATGCCCAACATCGCCGATGAACCGAAAGCGATCTTCTTGCTGCTGCCGCCAGCGAGCATCACGCTGGCGACGGTGAAGCCTTCGGGGATCTTGTGCAGGAAGACCGCCAGGAATACGATCCAGCCCAGCCAGCTCGACACCAGGAATCCTGATGCGATGGCGATGCCGTCAAAGAATGTATGGATCATCAAGCCCGCCAGCACGGAATAACTGCGGTGCGCATGTTCGAACTCGTGATGATGCGTCTCTTCGCCAAAATGAAAGTGCGAAGTGACCGTGTGCTCGAAGAAGTGAACGAGTAAATATCCTGCGAGGATGTAGAGCGGCGTGCGCGTTCCCGCAAGCTTGGTGCCTTCCGGGATCATCTCCAAAATCGCTGTAGCCAACATGAATCCCGAACCCAGCGCGACAAAATACTTAAGGTACGCGCGGCTCCAATTCTTCTGCACGATGATGAACCCGCCAAAGCTGTTGGCGAGCGCGGCGAAGAGGCCGAGGAGCAGGCTGAGAAGTAGTGGAGACATTTATTGTGCGGCAGACAGGATAGCATCGAGGAACAAGCATCAAGCATCGAGTGGCAACTTGGTGGGCGAGAGTATGAATTTCCGCGGGCAGCTTGCAGATGACAAGGATTTTTCGCCCAAAAGCGGGTTCAGAAAAATAAAGTCCCGCTTGATGCTCGATGTTAAGTGCTCGGTGCTAGCCACTAGCGACTAGAAACTAGCCACTATGTCTTATGTGCATCACGTCGCCATCTTGCACGATGTACTCTTTGCCCTCGAGGCGCAACCAGCCTTTGGTCTTCGCGTTTGCCTCAGAGCCCGCTTCGAGAAGTTTGTCCCAGTGGATGGTCTCCGCGCGGATGAAGTGCTTTTCCAGGTCTGAGTGGATTGCGCCGGCGGCATTCTGCGCGCGCGAGTTGCGCTCGGTCGTCCACGCGCGGCATTCGTCTTCGCCGACAGTGAAGAACGAGATCAAGCCCAGCAATTCATAGGTCTTGCGAATGAGGCGCGTGAGCCCGCTCTCGGTGAGTCCGTAGCTGGAGAGGAAGTCGGCCGCGTCAGCGTCTGACATAGACGCGAGTTCAGCTTCTACCTTGCCGCAGATGGAAGTCGCACCGGCGTTCGGGCGCGAAGCGACTTCGGTCAGGCCATACTTCGCTACGGCTTCTTCCAGATCTTTGCCCAGTTGCGAACTCTCATTCACATTGACGACATACAGGATCGGTTTTTGGCTGAGGAACATGAATCCGCGAATGCGCTTCTTGTCGTCAGCGTTGATCTCCATCTCGCGCAGTGGACGTTCGCTCTCGAGATGCGCCTTGCAGCGGAGCAGCAGGTCGTTTTCTTTTTCAAGTTCCGGCGTCTTGCCGCGCTTCAGATCTTTTTGCAGACGCTCCAAGCGCTTCTCAACTTGACCAAGGTCGTTCACGACGAGATCAAAGTCCACATTCTTGATGTCGCGCAGGGGATCGTTCTCACCGACGTGCGGAATAGCCGGATCATCAAACGCACGTAGCACGTGTACGAGTGCATCTACGCCGCGCAGCGCGTTGGCGTACGCGCTGTCATTCAAAGCCTCTTTGCCGATAGCCGCGACGTCAGCATATTCCACAGACGTGTGCACCAGCTTCTTGGGGTTATAGAGCGCGGCAAGCTGGTCGAGGCGGCTGTCGGGGACTTTAGCGATGCCGAGGTGTCCCTCGCGCGGATTACCCGATGAGGCGGAGACGTCCACCTTGGTGAGTATCTGGAACAGAGATGTCTTGCCCACCTGCGGCAGGCCGATGATTCCTGATTTCATTCAATTTTTAGCATCTGGCACCGAGCATCAAGCGGCAAATTGCGGGGGGATGCAGGCGCGAATTGGATTCTGTCCCGAACACTTAATAATAAATGGTGTGCGGCGAATCTGGCGAATTGTTGTCTAGTTGCGCTCTTTCGCAACGAGCCAGGTAGTTGCGAGCCCGAGTAATAGCACCGCAATCTCAGCGGCGACAAATTCTTCGTGCAGAGAGGTGAACTGGGCTTGCGCGGCCGGTGCCCGGTCAAGGTCAGGCGTGGACGCGCGAAGGTGTTCCATGCGCGGCGTGACGAAAAAGATGAGAACGAGGGTGATCAGCATCATCAGCGAGACGAGCATGTTCTCTGCGCTTTGCAGTCTGCGGCGAAGCGCGCTGGAGGCCGCAAGGAATAACACTCCGCAAACAACGCCGATCAACTGCAAAGCGCCGAGGGTGCGGTTGACGATGTCGCCGGCGAGATGGCGTCCGCCGGGGACAGGAGTGAGTACGCCGAAAACGTTTGGGGCAACGACGAATGAGAAGTAGATCAGCCCGCCGATCCAGACGATGAGCGACAGCAGAACGAGGAAGCGAAGAAACGTCTTCACCGGATCCCCACTTGCCCGAGGCATGAATCGACAAGCTTCTTCGAATCCCAGCCGACACCATCTTTGAACACCACCTCTACGTTCTCAATATCTTCAATGTTCGTTGACGGGTCACCTTTGGTGACGAGTATGTCTGCCTGCTTGCCCACCGCGAGAGAACCTATGCGCGCATCTTCGCCCAGGAACTGCGCGCCGTTGAGTGTCGCGATCTTAATGGCTTCGAGCGGCGTGAATCCTTCTTCGACCAGCAATTCCAACTCGCGCTGGTCGCCAAACCCGGCAATGTCACCGCCGATGCCAGTGGGATCCAGCCCGGCTAACAGCGTGCCGCCGGCTTTCACGAATGCGCGTTCGAATTCCATCTCGCGCTGGAACATTTGCGGCCAGGAACTTTCTTTGTTCGCGGCGATTCGTTTGCGATTGTTTAGGTACGCCTCGCGAGCGTCGGGACTGAGCAGGTCCATTACTTTCTTTGGTTCGTCTGGACGTGAGGGAACGAATTGTTCGAACACTGGCAGAGTGGAAGTCACGGCAACATGATGCGCGATGAGGGTCTTGATGGTCTGCTGGATCTCGGGGCCGTTCACATCCAGTTTCGCCGCCGCAGCCACGGCCTTATTCGGTGTCGGGCACTGATCGGGGATCTTGTCGCCGTAGAATTCTGTGTCCACGGTTAGGCCGTGTTCGAGATCATCGATGCCGATCTCGGCGGCTTCGCGGAATCCGATGGAGCAGAGGTGTCCGGTGACTTTGATGTGGTGCTTGTGCGCTTCTTCTACCGTGGCCTTTAGCTCTGCGCGCGTAAGCACGTTGTAAACCTTGAATGAACCCACGCCCTCATACGCCCAGTAAGCGACGGTGCGAGTGGCGTCCTCAGCATCCTTGAGCGCGTGCATCTGCCGCGTGAATGACCCT
>JAICWB010000223.1 GCA_025935035.1 Terriglobales bacterium | reverse complement strand
GTTGTGCCGCGGCAGATCGCCATGTATCTGTGCAAGCAGTTGACGGATGCGTCATTGCCCGAGATCGGGCGTCAGTTCGGTGGCAAGCACCACACCACCGTGATGCACTCCGTGGACAAGATCATGGAGCAACGCAAGACCGATAAAGATTTGAACAGGATGCTCAATCAACTGACCGATCATTTGACGGGATAAACACTGCGTGAGGCCGTGTTATCCACTTGCGCGGCTGGAATTCCGCAGGGTGTGATGTGAGCGCGATGTGGACGGTGTGAGTATTGAGGGTTCGGTCGTAGCGTTGAACAAGCGGTACAAGTTTTCCGGCTACGATTTTTACAGTGTGTAGAGCATGGAAGACGAGGGTTGGTGGTATTTCGCATGTGATTTCCACTTTCCCTCTTTGCCTACTGTCACTACTGTATTTAAATATTGTTTTAGATTCATGTAAGTAAAAGTCTAGAGGGCGCACATGGCAACCAGCACAATGGAAAGCTCGACGGCAACGGCACAAGGAACGGCAATGGAGATACAAGTAAGCAAAGCGGACCTGCTCAGAGAACTTACCGCGACGCAGGGCGTAGTGGAACGCAAGACCACTATCCCTATCTTGTCGAATTTCTTGTTCGAGGCCGGCGACGGCAAGCTGACCATCACCGCCACTGACCTTGACCTCAGTCTGAAGACGTCATGCCCGGCGAAGGTGAAGAAAGAAGGCTCCTGCACCATCCCGGCGCGAAAGCTGTATGACTACGTGAAGCTGCTGCCCGATGGCGAGATCAGCATCAAGCTGATGGAGAACCACTGGGTACAGATCAAGAGCGGCCGTTCGAACACGAAGATGGTGGGCATGGCGCGCGCCAACTTCCCGGCACTGCCCAGCTTCCCTGACAGCTCAGCCATCAACCTGCCTGCGGACATCCTCAAGACGCTTATCGCCAAGACTATTTTTGCTATCTCGTCAGAGGAGTCGCGCTACACGCTCAACGGTTCACTGATGGTGATGAAGGCGGAATCGATCGCCATGGTGGCTACGGACGGTCATCGCCTGGCATGGATCGAGAACAGCACGGCGAAGCTGCCGAGTGTATCCGGCGAGATGAAGACGCTTGTGCCTAAAAAGGCCATGGCGGAATTGAACACGTTGCTGAACAGCAGTGACGTGGATTCCATAGAGTTCGCGAAAGACGATTCCACGCTGTTCTTCCGCGTCGGCGGACGCGTGTTGACGTCGCGCCAACTCACCGGCCAGTTCCCGAACTATGAAGCTGTGCTTCCGCGCGATAACAACAAGTCGATCGCACTACGTAGCGCTGAACTCTCCTCGGCCATCCAGCGCGTTGCGCAATTTGCGGACGAGCGCTCGGGCGCCATCCGGCTGAAGCTGGAGAAGGGCGAGCTGAAGCTGTCAAGCTCGTCGGCGGAGTCGGGCGAGTCAGAGGATTCGCTCGAGGTCGCGTACGACGGCGACGCCATGACCATCGGCTTCAATTCCATCTACCTGCTCGACTTCTTGAAGGTCGCTGGCGACGGCGGCGTGCGCCTCGAGCTGAAAGACTCACAGAGCGCGGGCCAGTTGCGTCCTGAGGACGCCGGCGAGGGATTCAAGTATCGCTATATTGTTATGCCGATGCGGATATGAGAGACCAGTGGCTAGTTGCTGGTGTCTCAGTATCTAGCAAGGGTATAAACCGCGATGCGAACGAGAATTAGTTTGACCGCAGGCCGAGGCATTGTGCTCGGCCTAATGTTTTTTGTGGCAACTAGTAATGGTCTGCACGCCCAAGGGGTCGAGACACCTGTTCGGATATCGCAAACCCTCCTTCGAGCACGCATTCTCAAGATCGTAAAGCCTGTTTATCCATCGGAGGCAAAACAGAAGGGAATCACTGGCATTGTAAGAATTGACGTCCTAATCGGGAAGAATGGAGAGGTAAAACGCGGGACCTTGGTATCCGGCAGACCTGAACTCGCTTCCGCAGCGCTGGAGGCAGTGCGGCAATGGGTGTACGAACCATATCGTCTGAACGGCAAAGCTGTTGAAGTTGAAAGCACTGTGATCGTCAATTTCAAATTAAAAGTGGAAAAATCCCCGCCAGAAAAGCCCAACACAAATTTCAATTCGACACCCGGTCCGCTCAAGATATCGGACGGATTGGAACTCGTTAAATCTGAGAAACCGCGCTATCCCAGCGATATGCGCGCCTCCGGTCAAGTCGTGCTGCGACTAGTAATTGGTAAAGATTGTTGAGAGCATTGCTGTGATAAAAGGGCATCCGACGCTGGTTGGGGCAGCAATCGACGCGGTGAAGCGTTGGATGTATAAGCCATATCTTTTGAACGGCGAGCCAGTGGAGGTCGAAGCACAGGTCGTCGTGAACTTTGAGCGTTGGCTGGTGGAACAAGGAACACAAAGGCCGGACTCATCGTCCGGCCTTTGTGTTTTGCCCATTTCGCTTAGTCGTGTGCGTTGTTCTCTGCGGGGATGCTGTGCGCCATGATGTCGTCCACGGCGCGCTCGATCTCGGTGAGGTAAGTGTGTCCGCCGCCCATCATGGCTGCTTCGTTCGGAGCCATGGGAGCCGTGAGCACCATAGCCGCCTGGTTCCAGCGGTCGAAGATGGGGCGATAGACCACATCGTTGTGCGCACGCTGCATGACCTTTTCAGGCATTGCGGAATAGGCGAGCCAGACCAGAGCGCACAGCGCGTAACAGACGGAATTGATCACACTAAGTTTTGCGTCCCATCCGCCGCCAAACTGCATGCGCAGGCTGAATCCAACCAGGTCCGCGGCAGCATAGGTTCCGTATCCCAGGGCGATACCGGCGGCGAAATTGCGCCATGTGAGTCCCAGGTACGACGAGCAAACGAAGATGAACAACAGCAGGCCGCATTGCATCAGGCGGATGGCGCGCTCGATGTCAGTGATCGCCGCCATGATGTACCTGCTGTTCATGCCGGTAGAAGAGATGGCCATGAGGGAGCCGGCCAGCACCACGAGCATCGCCACCCAGCGGAACAGTACTTTGCCCAGGTCGCGCAATCCGGCGTACGGGCGAATGGCATAGCTGAACACTTCATGGATCACCAGGAAGCCCAGCGAGACGCCCAAGGCGCTCACGGTCCAATACGCGTCAAAGTAGTGGTCCGGCGCGAAGTGATACACCGAGTACAGGACGCAGAAGCTGAGCACCTGAAAAGCGGTGTAGGTGAAGAAGAATGGGAATTCTGCACGCAGCTGGCGCCGCAGCATGAAGATCAGCACGCCGATCTGACAGAGCGGTGAGAACAACCAAACTAGATAGCCAAATAAAGACATAGTGGGCCTCGGACTTGGAACCATATTCCAAATCGGGAGAGCCCACAATGAATATCTTCGCTTAGAAAGTTACTTTAGTGTGCGAAGTAACCTGATTACGGCTGGCAGTTAGAACCAGGGCGGCAGGTCGGCATCGGCGCGCTGCCGGCGTCGAACATCGAACCTTGGTTGTTATCGGTGCTGGCGAAGGCGAAGGTTGCGATCAAGAACAGCGCGATGGCGAGAAGACGAAGTAGCTTTGACATGTGAGTATGCTCCTAAACTTTAGTAATGTGGTGGTTGATACCGCGGAGAAGAATACGCGTTAAGTCGCTGATTTCAAAATGATTTTTTGTCTTTTTTTATTTACCGAACTAAGTGCTTTTTTCTTGACGTTACTAAAGTTTTATGAATGTTTTTCCAAAAAACAGGGTACAGACCGCATAAAACAGGTACACCAAAGTTCTGAGTTTCCGTGGTAAAATAGAGCAGCGGCTAAGTACAGTAAATCACTGATAATTCAGGCATTTGACTGGATTTGGCGGCGCCTCCAAGGCGGCCCATTTTGAGCTGCCTGAAGCGCGGAAAACAGCCGCAACGAACCTACGGAGCAGTCCCCTAAAATGGCCTCAAGAGAGAGCGCAGTGGCTACAGCCCAAAGCGAAAAAAAGACGGAAAAAGAGCAGACCAAGCCCAAAGCCGCCGGTAATGGGGCGGGGAACGGCAATTACGACGCCGACTCGATCAAGGTGCTGGGCGGCATGGAGGCCGTGCGCAAGCGTCCGGCTATGTACATCGGCTCAACGGGCGAGATGGGATTGCATCACCTCGTTTACGAAGTCGTCGACAACTCCGTTGACGAAGCGCTCGCCGGCCACGCTGATACCGTCAACGTGACCATTCACATCGACAACTCCATCACCGTGCAAGACAACGGACGCGGCATCCCCACCGGTGACATGGACATTGACGGCGAAAAGATCCCCGCGGCGCAAGTGGTGATGACCGTGTTGCACGCGGGCGGAAAATTCGATTCCTCAAATTACAAAGTCTCTGGTGGATTGCACGGCGTAGGCGTGAGCTGCGTGAACGCGCTCAGCGAACAACTTGATCTTGAGATCTGGCGCGACAACACCGTGTGGGAGCAGACCTACTCAAAGGGCGAACCCACCAGCAAACTGAAGAAGACGGGCAGCACGAAAAAGCGCGGAACGAAGGTTCATTTCCTGCCGGACCGCACCATCTTCACTTCCACCGAATACAACTACGACACGCTGGCGCAGCGCCTGCGCGAACTCGCCTTCCTGAACAAAGGCCTGCTGATCACGCTTACCGACGAGCGCACGACGGATTCCAAGACCGGCGAAGCCAAGACGACAGAGTTCAAGTACACAGGCGGCATCGCGGAGTTCATCAAACATTTGAACCGCGGCAAAGCTGTGCTGCATGACAAGCCTATCTACATGGAAGCCGAACGCGATGGCGTGGCCATGGAGATCGCTCTGCAATACAACGACGGCTATTCGGAATCGGTCTTCAGCTTCGCCAACAACATCAACACGGTTGACGGCGGCACGCATCTCTCCGGATTCCGCACCTCACTCACCCGCACCATTAACTATGCCGGACAGCAGATGGGCTTGTTCAAAGATGTGAAAGAAAATCTTTCTGGTGAT
>JAICWB010000205.1 GCA_025935035.1 Terriglobales bacterium | reverse complement strand
CCCAAGCGAATCGAGTGCTTCGACATCTCGCACATCCAAGGCGCGGAGACAGTCGCGTCAATGGTGGTGTGGGAGAACGGCGCCATCAAGAAAAGCGATTACCGCAAGTTCATCATCAAGACAGTCGAAGGCGTTGACGACTTCGCAAGCATGCGCGAAGTCATCACCCGTCGCTACAAGCGCCTGCGCGATGAGAAAAAGCCATTCCCAAGTTTGGTCTTAGTTGACGGCGGCATCGGCCAGCTCCACGCCGCAGCAGAAGCTTTGCTGTCTTTGCAGATCACGAACCAACCTCTAGCATCGATCGCAAAAAAAGAAGAAGTCATCTACGTCTACGGACAGGAAGATGAACCTATCGTCCTCCCTCGCCATTCCCCGGTCTTGCACTTGGTTCAACTGATCCGCAACGAGTCGCACCGCTTCGCGGTCACGTTCCATCGCAAACGCCGCCAGATGCGCGACCGCCACTCCGAACTCCTGGAGATTCCCGGCATCGGTAAATTAACCACGCGACGCCTGGTAGAACATTTCGGCAGCGTCCGCGCAGTAAAACAGGCCGACCCCGCAGCACTGTCAGCTGTGCTGAACAAGAAGCAGGCAGAAGCCATCATGTGCTTCTTCCGTGAACAAGACGAACATGCGCGAGAGGAAGCTGGAGGAGAAACGATTCACTGACCGCGACGTTTAGCTTCACGTTGTTCCACAACATTGATCAGATATTCCTGAATCTTCTCCGGCAGCGCCGATTGATAAAAGATCTCTTTCAGCGCAGGCAATGAGAATGATTGAGAGAACTCGATCGCGTGAGCCAGTGCAGTGAATTCGTTCCGCAGCAACGCAGCACGAACATCTTTTCGCACAGACCACTTGCGATGTCTGCTCACGTGCAGTGAAAGAATCGGCGAAGGCTCAGGCTTAAGTACCGCGCGAATCACCCATTGTTCCGTGAGATAAGGATTATCAAGCGCCGCTTCGACAACGCGCTTATCAGGATCGTTAAGCAATCCCGCAGCAACGCGAGCCGACGCCTGTTTGCCGAGCGTGAGTTTCTCGCCGGCAGAAATGGTCCCAAAGCGTGAGAGCAGCGCCTCTTCCGCCGCGATCTTCACGTCTGCGGCGACGGCAGGAAGCAATGCAACGCTCATCAGCTCGAAGGTGTAAAGCCTGCGGATGATCGGCAGCGAAACGTGTCGCGGCGTATGCGGATGCTGCACCACCGCAATGCGCACTTTGCGGTATTTCATCACGCGGCCGTTCTTGGCCAAGTCGTCAAGAACCGCAGACGGAAGCTCCCGCCGCTCAACCAGCGTAAGAGCTAGGTCTTCAGTCAGCGCAGGATGTGACGCCGCAGATCGTAACGCATCAACGTCACTTACCGGCCGATGGATCTTGTCCTCAAGCTGCGAGGCAGAGTCAACGACGATCGCGCGTCGCGAATGCTGCGGAGGGCGAATGCCGCGGGTCGAATCGTCAGCCATTTCACTAGCTCTCGGCAGATACAGCGGCGCGAGCAATGTACAACGCGCCCTGCGCCGGATCAATGGGATCGTGCCGGAAGTTGGCAGTGGACCATTCCGCGAGGATGCGATTCTCCACCATCGAGCGCAGGCGTTCCGAGTTGGTGATCGCTCCACCCGCTGTTGCAATGGTTACAGGGTCGCCTTCAGCCCACAGTTGCCTGATAACCAGCAGCACAATAGCGCCAAGCTGGCTTCCGCCGCGGCGAAGAACGTCGATAGCAAGTTGATCGCCCGCGTCACAAGCCTCGATCACCGAAGGAAACAACGCGGCAAAGTTCGGTGGTGGATAACTGTTGGCAATGCGGATCAGGTCATCCGCGGTATGTGCATCCCACGCTTTGCAGATGTCTGCGAACAGCGCGCCCTTCTCGCCGTCGGCGTTGCCAAGAAGCGCTACATTCACGGCATTGCGGCCGATCCAGTCGCCGGATCCTTCGTCAGAAATGACAGGTCCCCAACCGCCGGCACGAAGCGTCTTACCTTTAGGACTGCGGCCATAAACGATGGAACCGGTTCCCGCGATGACGAGAACACCGGCCTTGCCATGGAACGCAGCTTCGTGCGCGACGATGTGATCGCCTACCACCGTGACGCCACCCGGCATGATGGTGCCGAGCGTCTGTTTGGCCCATTCAGTGACGCCAGGCTGCGAAGAACCAGCGATGCCGAGACAAGTGTGCTGGACGGCTACCGTAGTAGTTTGCGCAGCATAGAAAGCGCCTTGCACGGCTGCGCGAAGGGATGCCGTTGCCGCTTCCTTGCCGACACGTGAGATCTTGCAGGTTCCGGCGGTAAAGCGGCCGAGAACCTCCTTCTCATCTGCTACTACGCAGTCCGTCTTGCTGCCGCCGCCGTCGATGCCTACAAATAATGTCATGGCCGTAACTTTCTATCACACTTCGGGCTGCCCGCAATCGTCCTACGTTTTGTGCGGCCAAAAGTGACTGTCATCCGGCATAATGTCGTGTCTCGATGACGGGATGAAGCACGCGCTGTCCAACCTACAGGAGATGACCACACCCATTCATGGGATTGAACGCGCTGGATCTGACGATCGTTGGGCTCTACCTGGTTGGCATAACTCTCTTTGGGCTGCGCTTCCGTCGCGGCGAGAAATCACTCAAGAACTATTTCCTTGCTGACCGTAGCGTACCGTGGTGGGCCATCGCGCTATCAATCGTGTCGGCAGAAACGAGCACGCTGACGATCATCAGCGTTCCGGGCCTCGCCTTCGACAGCAACTTTGAATTCCTGCAAGTTGTGATGGGGTACATGGTTGCGCGCGTGGTTATCTCGCTGATTTTTCTGCCCGCATATTTCCGCGGCGAATTGTTTACCGCATATCAATTGATCGACAGGCGATTCGGAAAGTCGCTGTACCGCTTTACTGCGGGCACTTTCCTGGTGACTCGCGCTGTGGCGGAGGGCGTTCGCGTATTCGCGGTCTCCATCGTAGTGAACATTGCGCTGCAGCGTTATCTGTTGCATTACATGTCGGAAGCGACCAGCGTCATAGCTTCCATCGGATTGGTCACCCTGCTCACTCTCATCTATACGTTTGAAGGTGGTATGACTGCGGTGATTTGGACCGACGTGGTGCAGATGTGCATCTACGTCGGCGGCACGATCATCGGATTCTTCGTGCTGCTGCACCTTGTTCCCGGCGGATGGACTACTGTGCATCAAACCGCATCGGCGGCAAATAAGTTTCAGACCTTCGATTTCCACCTATCGCTGACGAAAACTTACAACTTTTGGGCAGGATTGATCGGCGGAACATTCCTAACGATGGCCAGCCATGGAACTGATCAGCTCATGGTTCAGCGTTTGCTAGCGGCCCGCAATCAGAAAGAATCTACGTTTGCCCTACTGGCGAGCGGGGTCGCGGTATTCTTCCAGTTCTCATTGTTCCTGCTGGTAGGCGCCGCATTGTTCGTGTTTTACAAGATGTATCCGCCCGCGATCGCGTTCACGCGCTCAGACCGCATCTTCCCTACGTTTATTGTGGGCTCGATGCCGACGGGAGTATCGGGCATCCTGATTGCGGCGATCCTTGCTGCCGCAATGTCGAATATGAGCGCCGCGCTGAATTCCTTGTCTTCGACAACAGTCGTCGATTTCTACTTGAAGAGAAAGCCGAATGCCGACGACCGCACGCGCATCCGAATCTCGCGAGGAGCCACCGTATTTTGGGGACTGGTGCTGTTCGGGCTCGCTATCCTCACACAGCGCGGCGGACAGAGCGTGTTGGAATTGGGATTGTCGATTGCCTCCGTCCCTTACGGCGGATTGCTGGGCGTGTTCCTGCTGGGCGTCCTGACAAAACGGGCCAATCAGGCTGGCGCGCTGATCGGCATGGCAATCGGCATCTTGGTGAATCTTTTTCTCTATCTCGGCCCCCGGTTTCACTTGATGCAGACCAATGTTGCATGGACTTGGTATGTGACCATCGGAACATCACTCACATTTGTGATCGGCTATCTCATCAGTCTGATGACCGGTGGGAGTTCGGCGGAGAAGCCAGCTAATGTCTAGTCCAGCAACTGCGCGTTCAGGCGATCTCAAGCGCGAACTAGGCCTTGCTGCCTCTGTCGCCGTCGTTGTCGGCACGGTCATTGGCAGCGGCATTTTCCGCGTCCCTAGCACCATGATGGTCGCAGTCGGCGATCCCAAGCTGGTTTATCTCGCTTGGGTCGTGGGCGGGATCCTTTCGCTGTTCGGAGCATTCACGTACGCCGAGCTGGGAACCATGCGCCCTGAAGCAGGCGGCGAATACGCATACATGCGCGACGCGTACGGTCCCGTCTGGGGATTCATCGCAGCATGGACATGGTTCAGTGTGGCTAAGCCGGCATCGATCGCAACGGTGACGACCGGCATCACTGATGTGCTCAGCGCGCTGCCGCAGTTTGCATTTCTTTCTGACAAATTTCTGGGCGTGGCTTATTCGCAGTATGTGGCCATCGCGCTGACGATATTTATTTCATTCATCAATTATCTGGGAATCAAACTTGCCGGCACGGTACAGGTCATCTTCACCTCACTGAAAGTCATCATGCTGATAGCCATCGCCGCGATTGGGTTCAGCTACAACGCGGGCACATGGCAAAACTGGCACACAACGATTGCGCCGTCGCACTCCGGTTTCATGATCGCGCTGGTGGCAGCGCTATGGGCCTATGACGGATGGAACGACCTCACCATGGTTGCGGGCGAGATCAAAGACCCACAGCGAAATATCCCCTGGGGGCTCATCGCGGGCATCGCGATAGTGGGCTTGTTGTACATGCTGATGAACGCGGCGGTCCTTTACGTAATTCCGGCGCCGCAACTGGCGGCGACCAAGAGCGCTGTCTCTGTCATGACCAACATCGTCCTGGGTCCTGCGAGTGCCGCGATCATGACGGGCGCGATCGCGCTCTCAATGGTCGTCACTCTCAACGGGACGACCATGAGCGGAGCACGTGTTCCCTTTTCGATGGCACGTGACGGATATTTCTTTCGCGGGCTTGCCACGGTACATCCGAAGTTTCACAGCCCTTCGACTTCCATCATCGTTCAAGCGCTCCTGGCGATAACGCTCATGCTGGCCGCTCAATCTTTCAAGGCATTGCTGGAATTGGCCATCTACTCCGAGTGGTTGATTTACATGCTGGCGGCGGGAACGATATTCGTGTTCCGTATCCGCGATCCCGAGACGCCGCGCCCATTCAAGACCTGGGGCTATCCGGTGGTCCCGGTGATTTTCGTGCTTTCGTCGGCAGCGTTGCTCTACTACACGTTCATGGAAGACGTACGGAATTCATTCATCGGGACGTTGGTGATTCTGGGCGGTCTGCCGATATTTTG
>JAICWB010000135.1 GCA_025935035.1 Terriglobales bacterium | reverse complement strand
GTCCCCTTATGGTTGCCGTTCAGAACAGTTACTTCTTTTTCTTTGCGGCCTTCTTTGCCTTTTTCTTGGTTGCCATTTTTCTATTCTCCCTTTTGAGTGACGTTGCCGTCACATTGTTGAAAAGTTTAAGTCATTGAAAATCCATGTCAAGAAAAAAGTGAGGGTCGCGGGTACTGATGGGATGCGTCGCGCGGGCGCGCGCGATCATTTTCCCGCGTGCGGAAGCAGAAGACTGAGCGCGAGTCCACTCAATGTGTCTTGCCAGGCGTGCGCCATCATGCCGGGACGCGTGCTCTTGCGAAAAAATGCGAGCGTACCGAACATCGCGCCGTACAAGGCGATGATGAACATCTGCTGCGCGCCTTGATAGAGGTGTCCGACGCCGAAAACAATGGCCGAGAGTGCGATACCCGCGGCAGCGTTGCGCGTGAGTGCTGTGAACTGGCGCTGCAAATATCCGCGGAAGACGAACTCTTCGCACAGCCCCGCAGTGATGGAAAGTGCGATCCACAGGACGATCTCGCGCGGCGTATGCGGAATGAGTGCGGCGATGCTCTTGGCCGCTTCCGGCAGGTCATTCAGCGTGGTGGCTTTGCCATGATTCAATGCGAACTTTATTCCGGCAAGGCAGAGAGCGGACGTCAGCCAAAATCCGGCGGCGATGGCAATATCGATCAAGAAATCATCCAAGCTCTTCCATCTACCGCCTATCACTTCCACCAAACGCACTTTGCGGGCGCGCATGCCGATGTAACAAAGCGCAGCCAACAACCAAAGCCATAAAAGCGTGGTCAGATATTGGCTGACCGGGCTGGGCGGGTTGGGGAGGTTGCGGCGGGCGTCCATGGTCTTGGCGGACATAAGCGACACACAGACCATGATCACGATGACGACGAATGTATGAATGTAGGAGGCCACCGGACTCGGTACCGAAGGACCGCCGGGCATCCGCGGAGAATCTTCCGAGGTAGCAACGGGGTCAGTGAAGGTCGGGTTGAATGGTTCGTCCATGGTTTCTCCGCGTCGGTTTGACGGCCACGGTCATCTTATAATGGAGAGTTCAACATTGAGTAGATGCAATCATCCTAGTGAGGAGCAGCAAAAATGGCGCAGTACAAAGATTCTGATGTAGTGATCATCGCGGGAGCCCGCACGCCGATCGGCAAATTTCAGGGCTCGCTGTCTGATTTCAGTGCGGTGCAACTGGGCGCCATTGCGGTGCGTGAGGCGGTATCACGCGCGAAGGTGGATCCGGCGAAGGTGGATGAATGCATCATGGGCAACGTGGTGTCAGCGGGACTGGGACAGAATCCTGCGCGCCAGGCGGCTCTCGGTGGCGGATTGCCTGACACTGTGGGTGCACTCACTATCAATAAGGTCTGCGGTTCAGGTCTAAAGGCGGTGGGCTTGGCCGCTCAGGCTATCCAGACGGGCAATGCGGAGATCGTTGTGGCAGGCGGCATGGAGTCCATGACCAACGCGCCTTATCTGTTGCCCAATGCGCGCAAAGGCTACCGCCTGGGCAACGGGCAGTTAGTTGACTCCATGGTGCATGACGGCTTGTGGGAGATCTACAACGACTACCACATGGGAAACACGGGTGAGAATGTCGCCGAGAAGTATGGCATCACCCGAGAGCAGCAGGACGAATACGCGGTGGAGTCGCACCGTAAGGCCATCGCCGCATGGAAGGAGTGCCGGTTCTCATCGCAAGTAGTCCCGGTAGAGATCGCGGCAAAGAAGAAGGGCGATGCGCCAACAAAATTTGATAAAGACGAATCGCCGCGCGAGGACACCAGCGCTGAGAGCCTGCGGAAGTTGAAACCGGCATTCAAGAAAGATGGCACGGTCACCGCGGGCAATGCTCCCGGGGTTAACGACGGAGCCGCTGCGGTCGTGGTCACCACCTACGCGAAGGCGAAAGAGCTGGGAGTAGTGCCGATGGCGCGCATTGTGGCGCAAGCCACCAGCGGCGTCGATCCGAAGTGGGTGATGATGGCTCCGGTGAGCGCCGTGCAGAAGATCTGGCAGAAGACGGGATGGAAGAACGAAGAAGTCGACCTTTATGAGTTGAACGAGGCTTTTTCAGTGCAAGCGCTGGCTGTTAGCCGCGAACTGGGACTCGATCCCAAGAAGGTCAACGTGAATGGAGGAGCCGTCGCGCTGGGACATCCGATCGGAGCCAGCGGCGCGCGAGTCCTGATCACTCTGCTGTATGAGATGGTGCGCCGCAATTCGCAAAAAGGTATTGCGGCACTGTGTCTAGGCGGCGGAAACGCGGTTGCGATGGCGGTTGAACGCTGAACGCGTCATGCCCAGAAATTCCTATCGAGCGTCCGGTATTGGATAGCTTCAGTGATATGTTTGCTCTCGATCTGCGGGGCAGAGTCGATGTCGGCGATGGTGCGGGCGACTTTCAGGATCCGGTCGTGTGCTCGTGCGCTGAGGCCTTGCTGGGTCATGGCGCGCTCGAGTAAACGTTCGCATTCGGTTGATAGTTCGCAGTGTGTGCGGATCTGGCGTGTGCCCATTTGGGCGTTGGAGAAGATACGTTCGCCGGCCGCGGCGAAACGATTGAGTTGCACTTCTCGAGCCTTCAACACGCGATCACGGATCTGGTCAGAACCTTCCGGGCCGGAACCGCCGCGAAGCTCTTTGTACTGCACTGCTGGGACATCGATGTGTATGTCAATGCGATCGAGCAATGGTCCGGAGATTTTTGAGACGTAGCGCTGGATGACGGGCTGTCCGCAGTGGCATTCACGCGAGCGGTCGTTAAAGAATCCGCAGGGGCATGGGTTCATTGCAGCAGCGAGCATGAAGCGCGCTGGAAAGGTCAACGACATAGCTGCGCGAGAGATGGTCACGTTGCCGTCTTCGAGCGGCTGCCGCATGACTTCCAAGACGTTGCGGGGAAATTCCGGAAGTTCGTCAAGGAACAGCACGCCATTGTGCGCGAGGGAGACTTCGCCGGGACGGGGGATGATTCCGCCGCCGATCAGCCCCGCGTCCGAGATGGTGTGATGAGGCGAACGATATGGCCGAGTGCCGACCAGTCCGGCGCGAGCATCGAGCACTCCAGCAACGCTGTGAATCTTCGTCGTTTCCAACGCTTCTTCGAACGTGAGGGGCGGAAGGATGGTTGGGATGCGTTTGGCGAGCATGGTCTTGCCGCCGCCCGGTGGGCCGATCATGAGGATGTTGTGTCCGCCGGCGCATGCGACTTCGAGTGCGCGCTTGGCGGTGTGTTGTCCGCGAACGTCTTTGAAGTCCACGGAAAAGTTTTGTACTTCACTCAGAAGCGCGGACGAATCGACCTTGAGCGGGGAAATACCGTTGCCCGTGTTGACGAGTTTCACTACGTCAATGAACGACTTGACCGGATAGACCTCAATGCCGCTCACCATTGCGGCTTCGCGCGCGTTCACTTCAGGAACGATCAGCTTAGTGATTTTTCGGGATCGAGCGGCGACTGCAATAGGAAGCGTGCCGTGCACGCCGCGAAGCCCGCCATCGAGGCTGAGTTCGCCGACGACAACATATTCCGGTAATTCTTTTCGGGAGAGTCCACCGTAGGCGCCAAGAATGCCGAGTGCCATGGGCAGGTCGAATCCCGAACCTTCTTTTTTTATGTCAGCGGGAGCGAGGTTAACGGTGATGTGAGTGGGGGGAATGTCATATCCGCAGTTTTTCAGGGCGGAACGAACGCGCTGCTTGCTTTCCTTCACAGCGGTGTCAGGCAGGCCGACCGTATTGAAGTTGTCCTTCTCCAGCTTGTAGCCGGAGCAGTCAACCTCAACCTCGATAATGTTGGCATCAATGCCGTAAACGGCGGCACTGAAGGTCTTAAAAAGCATTCGGGGGGCCTTCGAACGAACTAAATCAAAATCCGATTTGAAGGTGAGTATATCTGTTGAGGCTCGAGTCTTGGAAGGAAAAACGGCCCGATGAATAAAGAGGGCATCTTGCCAACCTTATATTTGGCTTGATAGAAAGGCTGGGCTCTAAGTCCAGCCGATGAAAGTTTATCTAACAGCCAAGACGGTGCTCACGCCGGAAGCTCCTGTTGCCAATGGAGTGGTGGTTTACGAGAGCGACGGAAAAGCCGGGACGATCATTGCTGCCGGTGCGCGGAGCGCGATCCAGATTCCGGCGGGGGCGAAGCACGTTGACTATGGGGATGCTGTGCTCGCGCCGGGGTTCATTGATATCCATATCCATGGCGGGGCTGGACATGATGTGATGGAAGGCAGCGCGTCTGCACTAGCGGCGGTGGAAGAGTTGCTGGCACGGCACGGCGTGACGAGTTATTGTCCGACGACCGTGACCTCACCGATGGACGTGACGCTGAATTCCCTGGAGAAAATAGGCAAAGCGGTAAATGACGCACGTGCGGCAAGATTCCCTGACAGTGGCGCGCGGGCTCGCCCTCTCGGCATTCACCTGGAGGGGCCGTTCATCAGCCCGGAGAAGTGCGGTGTGCATCCGGTTGAGGACATTCAGAAGCCGAGCGTGGCCGCGTTCGAAAAATTGTGGCAGGCTTCCGGCGGAGCTGTGAGCGTAATGACGGCTGCACCTGAGGTTGAAGGAGCGCTGCCGGTCATCGAAGCTGCCACGAAACGCGGAGTGCTGGTCAGCTTAGGGCATTCGAACGCCGAGTCGGAGGAGACCAAAGCGGGAATCGTAGCGGGTGGGCGAAGCGCGACACACACATTTAACGCAATGCGATCGCTGAATCATCGGGACCCAGGAATCCTAGGCGTTGTGCTCACCGACGAACGTATCTTTGCTGACATTGTGGCGGATGGCGTGCATGTGGCGCCGGATATCGTAAAACTATTTCTTGCGGCAAAAGGCAAACATCGCGCCATTCTGATCACTGACGCACTTAGTGCCACAGGAATGCCAGACGGGAAATACAAACTCGGCGCTTTTGACATTGAAGTAAAAGGGAATCTCTGCATGAACGCCGACACCATCGCGGGTAGCGTCCTCACAATGGATGCGGCGGTGAGGAACGTCATGAGCTTCGCTGACTGGAATCTGGCGAATAGCGTGAGACTTGCGACGGAGAATCCGGCGAGGGCTTTAGGCATCGAGAAGAAGAAGGGAAGATTGGCGGCCGGATGTGATGCGGACATCGTTGTGCTAAGCCACGAGGGCAAAGTGATAAAGACCATTGTGGGCGGAGTGGGCGCGTGAGTTCAGAGAAGCAATTTCCCCACTTCATGCTCAAAGAGATCTACGAGCAGCCCCGCGCTGTGATGGATGCTATCGCCAGTTACTTGTCGCCCGAAAGCCAGCAGAAGGCGCTTGAAGATGTGCGGCTTAGTGAGGAGCAGATCCAGCAGATCCGCAAGATCAATATTGTCGCGAGCGGCGCGAGCCGGCATGCGGGCATGGTGGGCGAGTTCATGTTCGAGCGGTTGGCCCGAGTTCCTGTGGAAGTGGATTTTGCCAGCCAGTATTGCTATCGCGACCCCATCACCGAGCCCGGAGAACTGACGATCTTATTGAGCCAATCGGGAACGACGGCGGACACTATCGCTGCGCAACGCGAGGCCAAGGCCAAGGGCGCCCGCACAGTGGCCATCTGCAATGTGAAAGGCTCACCGATCACCAAAGAGTCTGACGGAAACGTTTACACACATTGCGGGGAAGAAGTGTCAGTTGCGGCGACGAAAAGTTTTACTGCACAGTTGATCGCGCTGTTCGCGTTGGCTGTGCATCTGGGCAGCGTGCGACGAAGCTTGACAGCGGCGGAGACCCGCCAACATCTCGACGATCTAATGGCATTGCCGCAAAAGGTGCAACAAGTGCTTGAGACAGACGAACAGACGAAGGTCTTGGCGCGGCAATTCGAAGAGTTCAATTCGTTCATGTTTTTAGGGCGCGACATCTCTTATCCCATCGCACTCGAGGGGGCGTTGAAACTGAAAGAGACTGCATACATTCATGCGGAAGGCTTCCCGACGGGCGAGATGAAGCACGGGCCAAACGCTTTAGTGGACGAGAATTTGCCCGTGGTCATGATCCTTACGCGCGATGTGAACGACCCTGACGCAGCGGTACGGCATGAAAAATCCGTTTCTCTACTACGTGAAGTGGCGGGACGTGGCACGAAAGTCATCGTACTGGCGAATCCGGATGACGCAGACGTCAGACAGGCTGCTTCTCACATCATTCCGGTTCCTAGTGCGGCGGGCCTTTTGCTGCCGGTGCTGGAGATCATTCCACTGCAACTGCTGGCCTACCACATCGCCGTGCTGCGCGGCGTGAATGTGGACCACCCGCGCAATCTGTCGAAATCCGTTATCACCGAGTGATCATTGCATCCGGTATTGGACTGTCGCGTTGCCGGAGAGCGCTACCGTGGCACAACCTGTAGCTACGTTCGCAATCTTGATGTCGAGATCTGAGCCCGCGCTGAAAGCCGCGGAAATGTTGCCGCTATCGAGAACGTTTTGATTGTTGCTAAGCGGAAGCGAGATCTGCGCGGTGCCATCAGTCAACAGAAGAACCGCGGTGGTGGAGCATGCAGTATTGATGCCATTGTTGATCACGAACTGGAATCGGGTGATGACAATCGCTTTGTCGGGCGTAAAGCGCGATTGGATACCGACGGCGGAAAGATTGGGGACATAGGCGCTATAGACCATGCGGGGCGCTGAGCTGACAACGTCGCCGTTGAAATTGATGCTGGTCGCTGTTGCATTGCCGATGTTGGGATTGGTCAGGGCCGCATTGGTGGACATCACTAGCGACCCGGTTCCCGTCTGTGCAGTCGTTGTCAGGTTGGCTGCGCCGTTGATTCTGAGACCGGCGGACCCGAGCGTTGCCCCGCCATTGAAACGCGCGCTTCCAGTCGCACTGGTTATGCTCCAGGTCTGTGTCTGCTGATGGTCTGAGTAGCCGGCGATAGTCTGCGAGTTGTCGACGACAAGTGATGAACCGAAGACCGCGGTGCGAGAGAAGTTCCATGAGCTCGATGATGACGAGTAACTTAAGATGCTGCTGTTCGCGGTTGAGTCCCAGAACTGCAGGAAGCCGTCATAGTTGTTGGGCCACCCGGCAAAGATCTGGTATGCGCGACGCGAGCCATCAGGGGCGAATGAAAGTCCGCTCAGCCCATGGGTGTTGATGCCAACATCATATCCATAATCGCCGGGCGCGAGATTCTCGCCGATGGCAGTCACGCGTGAGCCGTTAGAGATACCGGTCACAAGCCGTCCGCGGGAGTATCCGTTGTACTGATTGTTCTTAAAGGTGAGTGGAGAGACACGCTGCGAACCCGCGACTTCGAACGATGTCCCGGCCGCGCCGCCGGCTCCGGCGGTGAATACGTTGTCCTCAACCGAGACGCCGATGATGACCTGCGACGCTGCGGGCGCAACGTAGATGTTGCGGCTGGCGGCGGAACCGTCACCATTGTTCTCAAAGTGGCATTTGTGGATACGCAATGTGGTGGCATTGCTGCCGGGGCTGGTGAGCAGTTGCAGGGCGCGGCGCCCGGTGTTGGACTGTACCAGGCAATCTTCAAGCGTGATGCCGCTGTTGTCCTGGAAGACGATGGGATCGGTGTTCGAATCAAACCAGACGTTGCGGAAGCTGACCTGGTTTGAAGCGTTCTGCACGCGAAGTGCCCCGGCGTTGAAACGAAAGCCAACTGCATTCATGTGCGCATCTTCTACGAAATCCCAAAG
>JAICWB010000036.1 GCA_025935035.1 Terriglobales bacterium | reverse complement strand
CATCCGTCCGCACAAGGATGGAATTGCAATACGTGCACGTGGATTGCACGCTGCTCGCCCAACTAAACTCCACGGGCGCGCCGCAGTTGGGGCAGTTGACGGTGATCTTCGCCATTAGCGGCCGCCCGCCTTAGCGAAGACTTTCAATCCGGAGGCAGTCGAGTAATCGCGATGCAACTGGCGCACGTCAACCGTGTGCGCGCGGAAATGTTTCTTGATGTACTTGCCAAAATCCCACTGCGGACGGGGCTTGCAGCAGAACAGATTCAGGCAGAGTGAACCGTGTTCCGGGAACGTGTGCACGGCGAGATGCGATTCCGCCAGCAGGCACAGTCCGGTGATGCCACCGGGCTGCTGCGACTGCGGCGAGGCGGGGAACTGGTGCCACTGCGTTTCGCCCACCGGACGCAGCCCGATCTCTCGTACCATGTCCGCGAATAGTTGCTGCAAGCGCGGCATCTCCGCCAGCGATTGCGGGTCACAGCCGTGTGCTTCGACGATCCATTCGATTCCGGTCATTCGGGGAAAAGGCATTCCGATGCGCGCAGAATACTATCGCAATTGTCTACGGATGTAACTGTGAAAAAGTCTTGCGTCTCGCGGGCCCGTGGGAACATCTTTACAGCCGAATCGGGAGGATCATGGCCGAACACAACCTGCAGCACACCATCGCACTGATTGAGCGCACGCCTGCAACATTGAACGTGTTACTGCGCGACTTACCCGAAGAATGGACACACCGTAACGAGGGTCCCGGCACCTGGAGCGCGTATGACATTGTCGGGCATCTGATCCATGGCGAGAAGACAGATTGGATCCCGCGAACACGACGCGTGCTGGAATTTGGCGAGAGCAAACCCTTCGATAAGTTCGACCGTCTGGCGCAAGAGCGTGACAGCAAAGGCAAGACACTGCCCCAACTGCTGGATGAATTCGCGCGGCTGCGCGCGGAAGCATTAGCTGATTTGAAGAAGCTAAACCTTCAGCCGGCCGATTTGTCCAAACGCGGCATGCATCAAGCACTCGGTTCGGTAACGCTTTCCGAACTGCTAGCCAGCTGGGCGGCGCATGACCTCTCGCACTTGCATCAGCTATCGCGAGTGATGGCGCACCAATATCGCGAAGCCATCGGTCCGTGGACAAAGTTCATGGGCGTGATGCAGTGCCAGGGACACAGCGAATGATCACAAGCAGTTTTGAAGCTGTCGCCAAAGGATAATGTCTTTAAGTCGGTCATTAGGAAGGCCTGCCGCGTGATGTAACGGGTCCGACGGTGTCCCCGTTCCCTCGAACTCAAAGGCGATGTCAACGTCTTCCCAACTGCAGTACCAGTGCGGTGACTTTTCTTGGCCAATCTTCAGGATGTCATTACTGGTGGTGGCGTTGTTTTGCATGCCCCATATCCAAGAATACTGGGCTCCCCTGTCCTTTAGGTATTGTTCCACTTCTTTCCGAGACACCCCGGGTTTGAGCGCGTCCTTATAAGACACTAGCTCCCTCTGATAGTTTGCTTCTCTATCAGCTGCAGCTTGCCTCTTCACGGCGCGATGCAGGCATCCGCTAGATGTGAATAGCGCCAGACAAATGAGGGCGAATAAAGCAGGCCGCATCCTGCTACGCCTGTGGCTTCCCGCACTCCGGACAAAACTTTGACGCCCGTGCAATTGGTTTCCCGCACTCCGAACAGAATTTCGTCGCGCTGCTCGCGCCCGCAGTCGGCGCGCCGCCAGAAGGCGCCGGCCCCTGGTCCGTAGGCGCTCCTCCTCCGCCCGGCTTGTTCATAGCATTCATCATCTGGTTCGCCATCACAACGCCCGCACCCAATCCAGCGCCGATACCCGCGACTCCGCCGCCTTCATTCGCCGCCGCGATAGGCATGGACTGCGCGACTTGGAATTGCGTGTACTTGTTCATGTCGCCGACCATCGCCATCCCAATGCGCTCGTCGAGCCGCTTCTGCAACTCGTCCGGCAGGGAAAGGTTCTCGACCACGAACGTGTCCAACGCTAATCCAATGTCAGCAAAACTCGGCGCGAGCTGGTCGGCGATCTTCTTCCCCAGTTCCACTTGGTTCGCCGCCATGTCGAGGAAGGGAACGGAACTTCCCGCGAAGGTGTCGCTCATGCGGCCGATGATCGTATTGCGCAACTGCCCTTCGAGCTCGGGAACGGTGTATGTGTCTCGCGTGCCGCTGATCTTGGAATAGAACTTGCCGGCGTCCCCAATGTGGTAGCTGTAGATGCCGAAAGCGCGCATGCGCACCGCGCCAAAATCTTTGTCACGGATAGTGACCGGTTGCGGCGTTCCCCAATGCTGGTTGATCTGTTGCCGCGTGGAGAAGAAATACACATCGCTCTTGAACGGTGACTTGAACTGCTTGTCCCAATTCATCAGGTTGGTAAGGATGGGTAGCGTGTTGGTATTGAGCGTGTACAGGCCGGGCCCGAACACATCCGCCACTTTGCCCTCGTTCACGAACACCGCCGCCTGCGATTCGCGCACCGTCAGCTTGCCGCCGTTCTGTATCTCCATGTCCTGCATGGGAAAGCGCCACGCAAGGATGCCGTCAGCCGGTTCGGTCCACTGGATGACGTCAATAAACTGCTTCTTAATGAAATCTTTGAGTGACATGGAGAGCCTCCTGAATGCAATACGGATGGACGCGGAGCGAAGTTTCGCCCGCCCATTCTACGCCCTTAAACGCTTGTGAATACAGCCTCTAGCGCATGCGAGCGGGAATCACCGGCAAAGGATGGGCCGCGTGATAATGCCGCGCGGCCAGTGCCAACAAGACTAGGAAAACGGCCAACAGGGTTACCCAAGCCCAACCGCGATACTCGCGGTCAGCTTCGGATTCGCCGAGATGCTTGCAGAGCACACCGCCCACGACCATCCCAGACACTAGCCCGCCGATGTGTCCGGCATTATCAATGCGCGCGTGAAAGATTCCCGGGAGATAATTCTCGATGCCGCCAATGAAAAGGTTCGCAACGGTGAACCAAATCACGCTGTTCAACACTTTTTCTTTCGATTCTTTCGTGATGGGCAAATCGGCGAACATTAGCGTGGTCAACATTACGCCAGAAATACCAAAGATCGCGCCCGACGCTCCCGCGCTCGTGGCCATCGGCTCCCACACAACGCCGAGTAACGCGCTGCAGAGCCCCGTGTAGATGTAGAGCAGCAGAAAATCCGTCGCGCTAAAAAAGTACTCGGCCAGCCTCCCCAGGCCGAACAAGACGATCATGTTGAATGCCAGGTGAACGAACCCGATGTGAATGAAATTCGCGGTAAACAACCGCCAGTATTGATGCTGACCAAGCGTGAGCTGCGCAACGTCGGCGCCCCACTTGAGCGCCTGATATTCATTAGTCGTCCAGAAAGAGACGCCTTTTGCGACCATCAGCAAGAAGACCGCAGTGTTAGCGACGATCAGAGAGATGGTGAAGACCGGGTCAGGCCACTCTTCGTCTTGTGAGGGCGCAGTAGTCTCTGGGGTATCAGGCATTGCGTCTGATTCTAGCAGTGAGTCTTGTCATCCTGAGGCGCGGGTTTTGCGCCGAAGGATCCCTAAGGGAACTCCGAGATTGGCATGAATAGGGATGCTTCGCTGCGCTCAGCATGACAAGGCGCAACTGGTGGCAGGGCTAGCGCTTCTTCTTTGCCGTCTTGCGCACTCGCTTCTTCTTAGCAGTACCCGCCAGCGGCGCATCATCTTCAATGATCTCGCGCGCTAGCTGCGGCGCCTCTTCCGCGTGGTACTCAGCTTCTTCAGGCTCAGGAGCGATCGATGCCGCGCCATAGCCCGCTTCGGCGTTTTCGTTCGCATCCCAAGTCAGTGAAACCCCAGAGCCCTCGCGGACCGCGCCAGACAGACCGCGACCGTCTTCGGGAGGAAGCCCGGCCTTTTCCCGCTTGTAGTTTTGTATATCGCGCAGGCTGCGCAGGATTCTCGCTTCCTCTTCCACGTACTGGTCTTCGGTGATGTCGCCGCTCTCCAGCTTCACTTGCAGTTCAAGAAGCTGCTCTTTCAGCGGCGCATCATCGGTGTACTGCTCCTCTGCCACCTTGGCAATGGTGTTGAAGATGAACTTGATGCCGTCCATCGGCAGAGATAGCAGCGTGAAGATCATGGCGTTCTAGGTGGCGCGCTCCAGCTTGAGGCGGATGTTCACGAAATTGTACGGCGGCCACGGACCGGTGTACTTGAAATTCAGGCGGTCAGAGAACTTCTGCGCCACTTTGTTCACGGCCGCGTCAAAGTCGCCTTCCTTATCGCGATTGATCAGGAAAGCTGCGTTCATGATCATCTTGTCGCCAATCACTTTGTTATCGCGTGACGCCACGCAGGTCGCGCGCAGCGCGTCATAGATCTCGCGAACGTAATCAGCCGAGCGTTCCGCCAGTGCTTTTTCGATCATGCGGCCTAGCTGCATACGGGCGAAGTATGTGGATTGCAGATGTTTCTTGGTGAGTTCCTGGTGGAAGCGGTGAATCTCTTCGTGGTCGCGCTTGAGTTCTTCGATGACGCGGTCGCGGTCCCATGTGACTTTGAGTCCGAACTCCAGCTTGTTCTGCATCTGCTTCAGCACGTCTTTGAGGGAGGGATAGATCGACTTCAACACTTCCTTGATGTCGTCTTCGGTGCGGAACACGGTACCGAATGACATCGGGATGATGGTGTTGGTGGTCATCACCGTCTCGATCACATGTTCGTGGGCCAGTGCATTCTCGCGTGTGGGGTCGAAGATGAAGACAGCAGTCTTGCTTACCACGGCGGCCACGTCACCGTGATGCACGGTGTACACATTTTCGCCGGCGGAGCCGATGCCGGTCTTGCCAAAGGTCTTCGGTTGGCTGCCCTGAATGATGCCGTAAACGTAGCGCCCTTCCACGCCCTCTTCGCGGGCGGCTGCGGGAGAGGCTGCGGAACCGGAACGCGCCATGTGTTCCGCGCTGCGCGGCGTTAGTTCCAGCTTCTTGTTGCTGCGCACGGCCGAAGAGTTTTCAGGTGCGCCGGTATTGCCGGGCTTGCGCGAAGGCACCGCTTCCAGCACCGCGGTCTCGCGGCTCTTGTTTACCTTTTTTGGGGGCTGCTTCTTAGGACTCATTGTTATTCCTCAACATTTGCGAGATCGTCGATAAAAATTCTCTGATATCAATGGGTTTGAATAACACACCGATCTGTCTCTTTTTCGCCTCCTCCGCTGTCTCCACCGTGGCGTATCCGGTGAGCAGGATGGAAGGTATCTGCGGGTTCTTCTCACGTGCGGCCGCGATCACCTCAAAGCCGGTGTGCTGCTGCTCCAGCGAATAATCGCAAAGCACCAGGTCGAAGCCCTGCTTCGCGATGGTCTCTTTCGCGTCTTTTGAAGAAAGTACTGCCGTCACGGAGTATCCCTGTTGTTCCAGTATGAGCCGGTAGGTGGTGAGGACAGAGGCCTCATCATCCACCACCAACACGCGCGCTTTGGCTTCTTTGGGGCTGCTGCTCATAGCCTCACCATGGGAAGATCGATTCTGAATACGGTGCCTTTGCCCAGGCGGCTGCGTACAGAGATCCTTCCGCCGTGATTTCCAATGATGCCCTTAACGATCCACAAACCCAATCCTGTGCCCTTCTCACCTTTCGTAGTCACGAAAGGTTCAAATACCGTGTTCACGATGTTCGGCGGGATGCCGCTGCCGGTATCTGCCAGCAAGATGCGGATCCACCCATGCAAGCCGTCGGATCCGGTCACCTGCCGGGTGCGCACGAATAGTTTGCCACCATTAGGCATGCTGTCTTTCGCATTGATGATCAAGTTTGAGAACACCTGATGCAATTGATCTGAAGAGACGACCGCCGCCGGCAACTTGCCGTAATCTGTCTTCACTTCGACGTTGCTGCGCTGCAGTTGGCGTTGCAACAAGAGAAGCGTGTCCTCGATAAGCGTGTTCATGTCCACCGGCTTGACCGATTGCTGATTGCGATACAGGCCCAGCATCTGCCGCACGATGCGAGCTACGCGCTCCGTCTCAGCTTTCAATATTTCGTACACCGGCTCGGCTTCCGGCTTCACTTTGCCGGTAAGCAGGTAGATGGAGTTCTTGATGGCCTCCATCGGATTGTTGACTTCATGCGCGATGGTGGCTGCGAGGCGTCCTGCGGAAGCAAACTTCTCGATCTCCAGCATGCGGCGCTCGACCTTCAACTGTTCCAGTTTGCGGATGGGCGTCCAGTCGCGTAGCACGGTGACGGTGAACGTCACCTGGCCGCGCTCGTCATAGATCTTGCCGGAGCGCGCGTCGTATTCAGTCTCCTGATGCGAAGTCGGATCAGCAAACTTGAGCGATCCAGTGAATGTCTCTTCGAATGAATACGTAAAATTGCTGACGTAAGCATCGAGCACAGCCTGGTTCGCCACGCGTATTGGGTCGGTCTCGTCTTCTGGCCCAAATAGCGCCTGCGCCAATGGGTCGAGCAGGATGGGCTGCGCGTCGCGGTCGCACACCACGATCGGATCTCCCACGTTCTCGATGATCAGGTTCAAGCGGTCGCGGTCCTGCCGCACCACATCTTCCGCGCTGCGCAGTTTTTCGTAGTTGGCTTGCAGTTCCTGGTCAGCGCGGCGCAAGTCAGTCACGTCACGCATAACGGTGACCATGCCCGCGGGCAAACGCTCACGCGTGTAAGAGGGCACACAGACGGCCTCGAACAAAAGCTCTTCACCTTCAATGGGATCGACGAGCGTCAGATCGCGGTGTGTTTCCACGCCGGCGATCGCCATGGACGATAGCGCTGCGGAGAACAACATGTTGTTCAGCTCTACCGCGCGGACGAGGCCCTCAGTAGTCTCTTCGGGCAGTTTGAAGAAGCGTCCCGCAGCCTGGTTCTGCATCACCACTTGGTGGTGGGTGTCAGTAAGGATGACCGGGTCCGCCATGCTGGCCATCACCGTGTTCATCTGGTCGATGGTCTGGTCCATGTCACGCATGCGGTTGTAGTAATGCTCGACCTTGAACAGGCGAGAGAGATAGCGGTTCGCCAGAACGATCAATGCTTCCAGCTCTAAGATCGATTTTCCCGCGGGCTTCTTTGGGGTTTCCACCACAACCAGCGAGGCGTATGCGCGCATCTCGCATGTGCGGCAGACCTGTTCTTCCAGAGAGAGCTTGCGGCTTTCGCGATGGTTGGCCACAGCCAGGCATTCTGTGCGGCGCGCCTGTTCAGCCTCCCAGCACATATTGCGGCTCTTATAAATCATGGGGTAGCAGAACAAGCTGCGTCCGGCCACGCCGCTGTTGGATATGACTCCCGGTTTCAGAGAATGAAACGTTGTGACCAGAGGATTGTCTGTAGCGTAGAGGGAAGTTCGGAACCGCCGAAGGTAGCCTTCAGAGCATTTTATGGCGGCTGCGGGAACCACCTCGCCTGTTTCGAAGTCGGCAGTCACCACGAATGCGCGGGCAAAGCCCAGTTTGACGATCTCTTCCAGCAGGATAGGGAAGATATCGTACGAGCGTTCAGCATTGAGCAGTCGGAGGCTGGACGGTAATTGCGCGTCCGCCTCACGAAGCGGGATTTGCCCGCCCTCCGTGCCGTCAATTGTTTTTAAGCGCATTTGCGGCGTAGAACTCAGACCCGACCAACCTTCCGCCGATCCAACGTACCCTCAGCAATTTACTGTCTGCGGCGAGCGGCTGCAGGACGGCGTGCGGGCCTGCGGGCGCTTTCCACATCCAGCGCCTCTTCTTCTTCGCCAGCCTCAAGCTGCGGACGGGAGACCAGTCCGGTCAAGCCCACGGCATCGGCGTACTTCAAATACGTATCGATCGAAGCTACTACCACGCGCGCTTCGACGGTGACCAGGTCAATACCGACGAGGGAGATACGTACCCACGCGTCAATGACAATACCTTTGTCTAGTACGCGGTCGAGTACGTCAATAAGACTTGATCCACCGGATGCACGTTCAACTGCCATGGGAGAGCTCCTTCGATTTTTTCCTTCCGGCTACTTGCGCCGGGCCGAACTTTTTCCTGCTGAACTCTTACTGTTACGGGGTGCGCTGGCTCTGGCCACCCGGTTGGACGTCATTACCTGCGCCCGTTGACGCGGTACTTGGCCGAATCGTGCCATTGGGGCGGCCGGTTGTATCGGAGTCGTCAGGTTCGGGTCATGCTTCCACCAATTCAGGCCGATCTGCTCAGCTTTATCTACCGAACAGACCAACAGACGTATGCGGATGGTCAGCAATTCCACATTGGCTAGCGAGACGCGGATATCGCCCGCGATCACCAAGCCCTTATCCAAAACCCGGTCCAGGATGTCGATCAGGTTCGTTGTTCCAGAGACTGTGGGGACTCTTTCCATATTCTGAGGTCAGGCTATTTACTGCCTATTTTAACGAACTCCCATCTCATTTTTCTGGGACAGCGAACTAACGCACAGGTTATCGCGAGTACTTAAATACAGCTTACGTCAAAAAAAGTCAAAACACCGGCACGGGCCTGAAAACAAATTACCTTAGTCAGCCAGACAAAATTATTCAATGCTCTTTGGAGGAGTTGGAGCAGCAAGTGAGATGCGGAACTCAGGTACCAAGTTGTACCCGATTCTTGCCAATTATGGGCGCGTCATTATCCGCCATCGTCAAGCAACTTACCGATCGGGCCCAGATCAAGGTTCAAATCTTCCGGTTTCAGCCCAAAAGAAGTCGTAAGTTCATGAATCTTCTGCTCTAGCTTCATTAGAGCAGTACCCATTTCCTCCACCTGTTGCTCGGTGAGGGTGCCGCCTTCCATGCGCCGAATGGCCTGTCTTTCCAACAATCTACGCAGCAACTCTACCAGCGTAAGTACTAGCTTCGCCAGACCTTGCTCGATAGTCTCGTCATTCACATCGATATGTTGTTGCCCACCGGCTGCGGCCGCTTGCAATTGCTTTTTGAGGTCTGCGACTGCCGCCGCGATTTCTGCGGGAGTGACTTGGTGGGGTGTCTTCATGAGCGTCAGGGATTGGCAACAGGCTCAGGATAGCAGTTCACAAATTCCGTTGGCGGCCATGGGCCGGAAATAGTCGCTCTTGTTGGAAGCTCGCCCAGCGACTTCAATGCCGACTTCAGTTCGGGAAGCTTTTCGCGAAGGACGAGGAGAAAAAAATTGGTAGTTACGCCACGCCGTGTCCGCTTAGTCTGTTGCGCGATCGAGTGGGTGGCGTGTTCGATCTTCTCCAACGTTGCGTTCATGGGCGCATCTGCCGCTTGGCGCTGTTTCAGGTATTCGCTGCCGCTCGTTGCCGTCGCGGACGCATGCCCCGCTCCTTCCACGCTGATCTTGATCTGCACCATGCCGCGCAGTCGCGAAAGTTCCAGCGCGTACTCGCCGCTCTGTTGTTCCATCAGTTCAGCCAGTTCGCCATCGCCGGCGACGCTCGTGGGAAATCGAAACGGGATCACCGTCGTGTGCTCAAAGATCTTCCGCACGACTTTGTGAAACTCCAGCGCCTGCGCTTTCAGCCCTTCGGGGGAAGCATCGGCATGCCAGCCTCCGTAGAAATAACGCACCCCATTCTTCGCGACATCGCGCACTTCCGCGTCGCCAACGCCGGCCAGTCCACGGCAAGGCGACGGCACTTCATCTTCTGTCATGCAATAAAGAAGGAGCATAGGCGGGGACGGGTATTTAGTGGATAACCTCCAAAAACGATTTTAGTGCTTTTGAATGAGAGATATCATAGAGTAGGAGGAGATCATGGCCAGCAAGAGACAACAATCCTCGCCGAAACAGACGAATCCGCAAAGTAAGAAGAGCAAAAGATCTCAACCCCTCGACCTGCTCCATCGCCGATTCATGCAGACAAAAAAGGGATCGCCTGAGTACAATCGCGCCGGTAATGAATTGATGGAAAAGGTGTTTTCCGGAAAATAGATTGCCGATCAAGATCGAGCGCGAATTCAAGCGCATGCCTTCCGCTGTTCGAAACCATCTTCTCGCACGTGTCCACGACCGCAAGATATCGCTCGATCAAACTGCACGAATTTAGCGAGTGGCTCAATACTGAACCGCTGGCTCCCGATCTGAAGGAATCGCCACGCGGCTGGTATAAACGTTTTTCCGATTTCACGGTTTGCGGTGCCGGAAATCTTTGCAAAACGTTCTTGGCTTCCAGCTCGGCTGCAGCAGACGGATTTGACCTTGACGAGTGGGTTGCGAGCCAGAAGAAACTGCCCCAGAAAGAAAGATGACGATTCGTTACTTTCGCGATAGCGTCTTAAATTGCGCGCGTTCGTCTTCGCGGATCGACCTCAGCGCCGTCTCCACGGACGTGAGCACAACATTCAATCCCACATAGACCAGGTCAACGCCCGCTAGCGATAGCACGATGCTACCTTGGATCACTACACCTGAATTCAGGACGTTGTCCAGTATCTCCAGCAGCGATATCTCATCGCCGGTGTCGCTATCGGAGCCGATGTTCACGTATTGCGGGGAAGACGGCATCAGTTAAGACTACTCCACAAACGAATACGGCGGCCAAGGGCCAGATGCTTCGATGCGCCGCATCTCCGCCCATTTGCGCGCGTACTTGAGCAGAACCGCGTCCCATTGCTTGCGTTTGGAGCGCGGCAACAAGTAAGAGGATTGCCATTGCAATCCTTGTTGTCCGCTGCTTACCTTATTGCTCATCGCGCGAGCGCGGGTCAGTTTAGCCAACTCTTGCGCCAGCTTTTCCGTCTCTTCATCGGGGCCAGACTTGCGTTCCGCAGCAATGGCCTTCGCTTTCTTCTGCAGATAATCTTTGCCGGACTTCGCACTCGTCAACGCAGGCTTCGCGGGGGCGGTAAGAAAAACCTTCACGCCCCACTCATCCGCGTCTTTCACTCGGTCAAAAGCTTCAACGAGAACTTTTTCGCGCGATCTCACATCCGCACTCAACGATTCATGGCTGAGAAAGATTGTTCCAAATCGCGCCGGCAACAGCGTCGTCCTGTCCGCTATCGCCGACACCACACGCTGGTGTCGCACGCTCGACTCCGCCAGCCACTCCAGCTCTTCCATCTTCCGCGCCAGCTCCGCCGCGAATTCGTGCGCGTCCACCGGCGTGACCCAACAGATGAATCCCCCACACGAAATCGCTTCCACGCCATGCTCCCCGTCGATGCCCAGCATCTTGATATCCGGCGGTTTCGCAGACCCCGGCGATATGCCGTACAAATACAGCGCCTGTTCGCCACGGCTGGGAGTAGGCACCAGCGGCAGCACGCGCGCGCGCGGTACCTTTGCGACCGGCGCCCTTGGCGCTTTCTTCTTCTTCTTCTTCTTCTTCGCCGCTATTTGTCTCTTCTTCACGCGAGTCGCCATAGCTTGCCGGTAAATTGTTCTAGCGCCTTCTCGCCCACTATCTCACTCTTGAACTCGGGCAGAAGATAGATCGTCTGCTTCGGATACCTTCTCTTCATTCCCGCGATCGTCACTGCCTGAAAATTCTGTGCCCTCTTACATCGCTTGCATCCTGCATCATTCATGAGCACGCGGTTAAGGAACAGGCCGCTAACGCCGATGTGCATTTCCTTCAAACTTGACAGCAGCCTGCTCGTCTCACGGTCAGGCAATGGTTCGGGCAACAGCACAGCAAACGCCGTTGCGCGAGAGGCGCTCTTGAGCGTCTCCGCCAACTCGCGCACCCGTTGTCCCAGAGTTGCGATCTGCACGGCGACGTCCTGCGCGATGGGTAGTGTACGGTGCGGTGCCAGGCTTTTCAACAAAAGCCGCGACCACATCAGCATCCGCTCCGGCATGCGCAAAAGCTCCAGCGCGTGTCCCGTCGGGGCCATATCAATGATGACCGTTCGCGCCGCGCCGCCCGGCTCCAGCAGATCGAGGATCTTGAAGATGGCAAATATCTCATCCACTCCAGGCGGCACGATCTCCAGCAGTGAGGAAAATATCTTGCGGTCGAACGAGAGATCCACATGCACCCCGCCTTTCGTACTCGACATTAGCGCCGAATCGATCTTCTCCCGCATGCGGTCCGCCCAACCGCGAAACTCCGCCACCGAATCCATCTCCATAGCGAAAAACTTTTTATCTCCCAGCACGGCCCGCGGTTTCGCTCCGATGTCCGCAGTGAAGATGTCATCCAGCGATGGCGCGGGGTCAGTCGAGCAGACAGTCACCAGAACTTTTGGTCGCTCTTCGCGCTGATGAAATCCAAGTGAAGCCGAAACCGTCGTCTTGCCGACGCCGCCCTTGCCCATGGTGAAAACCAACGGAACATCAGCGACCGGCCACACGGCGGCTTTCATGGGTGGCAATGTCCGTGCAGGCGCAAGCTTCGATACGCGCGTCTTCTTCCCGCGAAAGATCTGGTTGCCCAACGCGCGCAATGCCTCCGCCCCCAGCGCCGGCCCACCTTGGTCTGCCGCGACCTTCAATGCAGCTTCAGAAAAATTCTTCCCGATGAACTTCATCGCCTGCGTGGTCATCCTCGCCCGATGCCCACAACGCACGCACTTCGTCTCACGCGTGATCGCGCGATTCAGCACCACGCCGCTGATGCGCAACTCCGGCACCGACTCCGCCAGCGCCTTTGCCGACCGCGCCGCTTCATTCAGCGAAAACTCCTCTGGCGTGGTCACCAAGTAAAGCTGTGCGCTCTCTGAAGTCAGCGCCACACGCACTTGCTGGGCCATCGCGCGCCAGATTTCCAACACGCTCCCAGAAATCGGTCCACCCTGTTTTTCTCCGAACCGCTGAGACAACCACCTATCCCGGCTTCCCGCCAAATCCAAAAAGTCCAAAAACCGGACAAAGTGTTGCGGCATCTCAAACATTCGCAGGGTATGGCCCATGGGCGCGGTGTCCACAACGATCGCATCGTAATCACCGTTGCTCAGCAGTTGGCTAATGGCGATCAGCGCCGACACCTCGGCCATGCCCGGCAGCGTAGTCTCCAGCAATGGCTCGATCTCGTCGCGCGTAAAGATCGTCCCACTCTCGATCAAATCGAGCAGCGCGTCACGATAAGGTTTCAGGAATTCCCGAAAGTGCTTCTCCGCGTCGATCTGCCAGAGATAGAGTTTGGCCGCGCCGCGAACCTTCGCAGGCTTGTCTCCTAACTTCATCTCAAAGATGTCCGCCAGGTTGTGCGCCGGGTCAGTCGAGAGCAGCAGCACCTTCTTGCGTGGATGAGCCGTTGCCCACGACGCCGCGTAAGCGGACGACACCGTCGTCTTGCCCACGCCACCTTTTCCGATGAAAAATGCCAGCTCCGGCATGCGGCGATTCTATACGCACGCCGCACAGACGGCAGGCGCAGCTACGCCGGCGCCACAGTCGGCGCTTCACTCAACGTGGCGTCAGCGACGACTCCCGCGCTGGGCCCAGCATTAGAATTACTCAGGTCATCAACCATTTTTCTTCGCAACCACTCCGTCGCCACCAGGGTGGCGACGACTGCCGCCCACGGAAAAACTCGCGATGCCAGAAAAATGTCCGAGTGTCGCAAGGCCAGGTTCCAGATCAATGTCGCTACGCAACCGAAGCCCACAGCTATCCACCTCGTCCGCGACCTCCATGGTAGCGCCGAGCAAACACCTTGCACCATCAACGCAAACGGGTACGCCACGATCAGATCGATGAAATAGTGTTCGCCCGTTCCCATGGTGCCCAGCGCTGTCAACAAGACGAAAGCGATCACCACGCTTCGCGCGACCCCCGACCGGCTCCGCAGGTTCCACCAGATCAGATAAACCCACGTCATATGCAATGACGGCATCGCGTTTCGCGGAAAGTTTTGATTTATCGTGATCGGTTCCAACAGTAATCGCTTCAGCGAATCGTAGGGCAGTTCCAGTCGTGGAAAAGCTTTCACAAAGACGTAACGCGGCCCGGTCGCCGGGAAAAAGTTATAGAAGACCCATCCGAACAATCCCGCTGCGACGAACATCCCCAGCAATCGCCATGCAGCTTTGCCCCGCTTCACGTCGATTGACGCCGCATAAGCCACGCCCATAGCCAGAGGCAGCGCGTAGTAGGCCACCGCGCAGACCTCGCGGAAGACGATGTTGCCCGCCATCAGCCGCCCGACCAGAAAACTCGGTTGGAATCCCAGACTGCCATCAAAAGCGTAGAGATACAGATCAAGCGTTGTCGCGTGCATAGCCTGCGCAATGATCAGCATCTTCTGTGCGGAGAAAACATAAGCCGGGACCAGCAGGATGGGAACGATCCCGGTCAAGAGAGTCTGTCTGCGCGTCGCAGGTTGCGCTGCGAAGCGCATAAGGAACATCAGCAGGCTCGCAAATCCCACCGCGGCTGCCGCCCACGCCACCCAAAGCACCGGATCAGGGTTAGCGGGGCGATGAAGCACAAGCCCCACGCCGACCAATCCGGCCAGCCACCACATCCACTCTTCACGTTGCGGTTCAGCGCGCAGCCAGAACGCCAAGGCTCCGCCAATCGCGAAGGGAATGTACGGTTCCGCAGTACTGAGCTGCGACGCGGCCAGAAGGATGACCGCGAATGCGGACCCCGCCGCGACGATCTTGAGTGTGTTGTTGCTTACCGGATCAGACAAGAGACCTTTTTCTGGACGAAGATTGTGCGATGTGACGTGGAATTTGTATACGTCACGCATTAGTCGCGGTCAAGAACTTCGGCACTGGAGCCGATCATCGTCGCTATGCGATTTACACTTCCATACACTGCGCGTCATGTTCACTGCGTACAATCAAAGACTCATGCGCCGAACCCTCATCTCACTTTTACTCGTCGGCTGTACGTTCGTGACCAGCACCCACGCGGCTGAGCTGAAGCCCAAGACCCGCGCCGGATTCGACCACTATGTGCAGGTTGTGAATACACGCGTACAGGCGGAACTCGCAGCCGCAGCCAAAGGCGCTCCGTTCCTCGATTTCGAACTCAAAGACGCCGCGAAGCAGAAGGCCATTCGCGACCAACTCAGCAGGGGCGAGACCGTCATCGAGAAGGTCGTCGAGAAAGAGAACGGCAAGAACATTGACGACATTCCCGACGGCATCATCCACCACTGGCGCGCAACTGTGTTCATTCCCGGTGCTGACTTGAAGTCCACCGTCGCGCTCATCTCTGACTACAACAACAATAAGAACGTCTACAAGCCCGAGGTGGTCGATTCCAAACTGCTAAGCAAAAAAATCATCGATCCGAACACCACCGAGTTTCACGCCTATCTGCGCTTCTACAAAAAGAAGATCCTTGCGGTCACGCTCGATACTGAACATGACGCGCTCTACACCGTGCTCAGCCCAATGCGTGAGATCGAGAGCTCACACACCGTGCGCGTGGCGCAGGTGGACGACGCCGGAACGCCGAAGGAACGCGAGAAGCCTGTCGGCAATGACGACGGCTTCATGTGGGCGCTTAACTCCTACTGGCGGCTCGAACAAAAAGACGGAGGAACTTACGTGCAATGCGAAGCCATCAGCCTCACGCGGGATATTCCCGCCGGTCTGGGTTGGATCGTGAAGCCTTTTATCACAGATGTGCCTAAGGAATCGTTGCATACCACCATGGACCAGACGCGGGCATGGATGATGAAAGGGAAGAAGTAGGACTCCCAAAGAAGTACCTCAAGGATTACCACGGAAAAAACGAAAAGGCAGATAAAAGACGATCAAGCACCAGCTTTGGCAGTCAGGGTCCGTGGAATCGCTTTCTTTCGATCATTGTCCAACAGCCGCCTGTGTATCTCAGGTTTTGGTCCGAAATTTAATAACAATCCGACCTCAAATTCTGTTGCGTTCAAGTAATTAATGATTTGTGCATGGTGCGAAGAGTCAAGATTTTGGGCCGCTTTGAGCTCAACCAGAACCAGATCCTCAACTACTAAATCGGCTTTGAATTCGCCGACTTTTTGCTGGTGATACCAAACGGGCACCGGACGTTGTCTACCAACGTGCAATCCAGCTTCTTTAAGAGAAATGATCATGGCTTCCTCATAAACCGACTCAAGAAAACCATGACCGAGCTCGTTGTAGACAGAATAGAAGGCTTTGATGATCTTTTCGGTCAGATCTTCATGTTTCAATCCAACGCGGTTCAGCAATGCCCCGGGGGTTGACATCGGTCACCTACCTAAAGATTTTGATCGTCCTTTATCTGCCTTTTCGTTTTTTCCGTGGTAATCCTTTGAATCTACTTCCGCACAGGCTTGGCTATTGGCTCAACCGGTGCGTGTCCATTTGCGGCGGGTGCTCCGGCTGCCGCGGCTTTTTCTGCTACCTTCACCAGGCCTAGGTGCTTGCGTAATTGGGTATCTAGCTTGGCGCAGATGTCTTTGTTCTCGCGCAGGAAGGCTTTGGCGTTCTCGCGTCCCTGGCCGATGCGCTCACCGCTGTAGCTGAACCACGCGCCGGACTTCTCCACGATGTTGTTGTTCACGCCGAGGTCGAGCAGGTCGCCTTCGCGGCTGATGCCTTCGCCGTACATGATGTCAAACTCAGCCTCACGGAAGGGCGCGGCGGTCTTGTTCTTCACCACTTTGATCTTGGTGCGCGAGCCCACGACGGCGTCACCATCTTTGATGGCGGCGATACGGCGGATGTCTATACGGACCGAGGAGTAGAACTTCAGCGCGCGTCCGCCGGTGGTGGTCTCAGGATTGCCGAACATCACGCCGATCTTTTCGCGGATCTGGTTGATGAAGACCAGGCACGTGTTCGACTTCGAGACGATGCCGGTCAACTTGCGTAGCGCCTGTGACATGAGGCGGGCCTGCAGACCCATGTGGCTGTCACCCATCTCGCCTTCGAGCTCGGCTTTGGGTACGAGCGCGGCGACCGAGTCCACGATGAGAACGTCGATGGCATTGGAGCGGACGAGGGCTTCGGCGATCTCCAGCGCTTGCTCGCCGTAATCGGGCTGCGCGACGAGAAGATTGTCTACATCCACGCCGAGCTTCTTGGCGTAGATAGGAT